>JBHELM010000042.1:0-2819 GCA_046352715.1 Thermoplasmatota archaeon
CCCCCGGCTCCGCGGGCGGAGGCGGCTCAGAAGCTCGGCCTGCACGGGGCACCGTGACGGTGTTCAGGAGCAAGTCGCCGGGAACGCCGCATCAAGCGGATGGCTCTAACAGTCCAGCGCTGGGCGCAGCGGCCTTGGAGCGGTAGATGCGCAGCCGGCCCTGCAGGCGCAGCTCCACCACCCCGCCGGCCACGAGGCGCTCCAGGCGGTGCTGCGTCGTGCTGCGGCTCCAGCCGACGCCCGCCATCCCCTCCAGGACGTCCTTCTGCGGCACGCTGGGGTGCGCCACCAGCCAGTCGTGCAGGTCCCGCAGTGGCTCCTCGCGCAGCAGCACCACGGAGGACCAGGAGGCGTCGAACTTGCCGTGGTTCTCGAAGAACCGGGTGGTGCTGCCGTGCGTGCGCTCCATCACGACGCCGTTGCGCTTGAGGACCGAGAGGTGGTGCCGCGTCGTCCCGGTCGCCACGCCGACGGCGCGCGCGACCTCCCGGAACGTCGCTCCGGGATGCGCCTGGATGTACTCGAACATGCGGCGGCGCCGGGGATGCTCCAGGGGGTCGCCCTTCAGCTTGGTGAACAGCGCGGAGGCGACCAGCTTGAGGCCCAGCGCGACGGAGGCCACGACGCCAACGCCGAGGGCGGAGCGGCCCAGGAGGAGCGGCAGGTCGACGGCCTGCTCGTCCAGGCGCGCGGCCAGGATGTCGCCGCCCATGGCGGCCACCATCCGCCCCTCCTCGTCGTGGCGCACGCGCTCGAGGGACAGGCCGCCCGCCGCCAAGAGGGTGTGGTTGGACCCCAGGCAGGCGGGGCAGCCAAGGTCCGCCGAGGCGCTGGGGAGGCGCAGCGACCCGTTGACCGCGTAGGTGGCTTCGCGGGCGGCGAGGAGGAGTTGGCTCGCGGCCCCCGTGGCGACCGCGCGGCCACCCTCCGCGGAGACGAACTCCTCGTACGAGACCGTGCCCTCCTTGACCACCGCCCCGGCCGCCGTGCCGTCGCGGGAGGTCCACTGCCCGCCCGGCGGACAGGGCGCGGCGGGGCAGGAGACCTCCGCGTTCGTCCAGGAGATGGAGCGGAGGCCCGCCACCGTGACGCGCAGCGGCGAGTCGGCCACCTCGCCCAGCGCGAGCACCGATTCGGCGGGGTCCACCAGGATGCGGTGATGCTCCATGACCTCGCCGCGCTGCGCCGGAAGAAGCTGGGCGAGGTCGCCGTTGGCTGGCGCCGGGACGAGGCGTGCGCCCTGGGCGGTCGCCTCGACCGTGATGCGGCCCGCCTCGATGAGCACGGAGCCGCCTCCCGGCCGCGCCAGGGAGATGCGCGTCCCCTTCGCCATCGCCATCCACTGGCTCTCCGTCGCCTCCGGGAGCGGGTAGGAGCCCCCGCCCTGGTCGCTGCGGACGTAGGCGTAGCCGCCCGTGCGGTTCGTCAGCACGCCTTCCATGTCCGTCTCCAGGACGACGGAGAACGCGGGCCCTCCCGGCGGAGGAGCGAGGGCGAAGAGCTGCCCTGCGAAGGTGGCGTGCAGCCCGCCGTCAAGCAGGGCCGGGCTGCTGAAGCGCACCTCGGTGCGGGGAATGGGCGCCGCCGCCGCGCTGGACGCCAGGAGGAGCGCCACGCTCAGGAGAGGGGCTGCTCGCATCGCTGGTCCCCGAATTTGTGGTACGTGGAAGTGGCCTGGTAGCCAGTGCCCGAGTCGCCCAGCCCGACGTAGGTCCCCTGCGGGACCGCCTGCGCGTACAGCATGGGTGGATGCATCTCCCCCGGCACCACCGACAGCTCCGCCCCGGCGACGTACGAGCGGGCGACATCGAGGATTCCAAGCCCTGTGCCGTTGATCCAGATCCAGCGCTCGACCGCTGGGTCTGGCCCTGGAAGGACAGTGTCGGAGTTGCCGAGCGTGAGAGTGGACGGAGGCTGTCCGGGCGGTCCCCAAGACCACGAGTAGAGTGTGACGCCGTCGCTGGGCCGTGTGGTGTTTACCTTGATGGCCCCGACGTCCGCAGCGATTCCATAGGTGGCACGGACGTACTGGGCAAGGTCGCGGTCTGACACGAGCATCTTCTCAAGGTTGTAGATGAAGTCCGGCCTCTGGAACGTGCAGTTGGCAGGCACGTCTCCTTTGTCGTGGAATTCCAGCATAATCTGGATTGGCCCACGTTCGAATGGCCCCCAGGCCACCTTCTTGCAGTCCAGGAGCTCCACGCGCACCTGAGAGGCAGCACCAGGGGACGGCCCCCAGCCTGGAGGGACGGTCCCCGGCCCCATCCCCTTCGGGAAGGCAAACACGGTGAAGCCGATGACACAATCCTGGAACGCTGGGTTGACCAGAAGAAGGCCAGGAGTGGGCGAAGGTCCCGGCCCTGCAGGTGCCACAGATGCCTGCGAGCATCCCGCGAGGAGCAGGGCCACGACAGCATATCCGAGATTGGTTAGCATGAACGCGCATCCGGGCTGAGATCGATCGTGAACACGCCGAACCCGTAGAAGATGGAGCGCGGGTTCAGGTTCCCGATGGCCTCGGCGTTGGGTGCAATCATGAAGTCGACTCCCACCGCCGAGAATTGCAGCCGCAGGTTGGTGATGTGGGGAGTCCCCAGGACGAACCCTCCAAGGTGGAAGCTGATGCAGGCGCTCCCCTTGAGGCCCATGCACGCGGGAATCTCCAGCGGGTCGCGGTTGAGGCAGTCCTTGGCCTGGCCAATGAGATAATCGCAGAGGTCGAGGTCAGCGCAGAAATAGGCGTCAGCAGGAGCTGCGAAGGGGATGGTCGTCATGGCAGCAAGCAGGAGGAAGTGGGGCAGACGGGTCATTGTGGTCGC
>JBHELM010000043.1:0-8537 GCA_046352715.1 Thermoplasmatota archaeon
CGCGCCGCCCATGGAGAAGCCACAGGTCGCAATCCTCATGGGCAGCAAGTCCGACTGGGAGGTCGTCAAGGCCGCCCGCGACACGCTTCAGTCGCTCGGCGTCGCGGTCGAGGCCAAGGTCATCTCCGCCCACCGCGCGCCAGGGCCACTCCACCAGTACATCGAAGCCAGCCCCGCGAAGGTGTTCGTCTGCGCGGCCGGCGGCGCTGCCCACCTCGCCGGCGTCGTGGCCAGCTTCACCACGCGCCCCGTCATCGCGCTGCCCATCGCGGGCAAGGTGCTCGACGGCCTCGACTCGCTGCTGGCGATGGTGCAGATGCCCAAGGGAGTTCCCGTCGCGACGGTCGCCATCAACGGCGCCGCCAACGCCGGCCTGCTCGCCGCGCAGATGCTCGCCGTCGCGGACCCCGCCCTCGCGAAGCGGCTCACCGACCTGCGCGCCAGCGAGATGCAGAAGGTCCTGGCCGAGAAGCTCGAATGAGCGACGTGCGCGCCCCCGACGCCGACGCCCTGCGGGACGCGGCGCGGCTGCTGAAGGAGGGCAGGCTCGTCGTCTTCCCCACCGAAACCGTCTACGGCCTCGCCGCCAACGCCCTCGACCCCGCCGCCGTGCAGCGCATCTTCGAGGCGAAGGGACGCCCCGGCGACAACCCCCTCATCGTCCACGTCGCCAGCATCGAGGCCGCGAAGAAGCTGGTCGCGGAGTGGCCGCCGCTCGCCGACCGCCTGGCCCGCGCGCTCTGGCCCGGCCCGCTCACCCTCGTCCTGCCCCGCGCCCCGCACGTCTCGGACGCGGTGACCGCAGGGCTCGGGTCGGTGGCCGTCCGCGTCCCCGCGCACCCCGTCGCGCAGGCCCTCCTCCGCGCCGCCGGCGTCCCCCTGGCGGCGCCCAGCGCCAACACCTCCGGCCGCCCAAGCCCGACGACGGCGCAGCACGCCGAGTCGGACCTGGGCGATAAGGTGGCCCTCTACCTCGACGGCGGCCCCACCGAGGTCGGCGTCGAGTCCACCGTGGTCAGCCTCCTCGGCCCCGCACCGGTCCTGCTCCGCACCGGCGCCATCCCGCGCGAGCAGCTGGAGAAGATGGTGCAGGGCTGGGGCAAGCCCGGCTCCGGCCCCGCGGTCTCGCCCGGCATGAAGCACCGCCACTACGCGCCCAAGGCCAAGGTCCGCATCCTCGCCACCGCCGACGTCCCGGCCGCGTGGCGGAGGCAGGGCGGCGACCCCCGCGTCGCCTTCATCGTCGCCGCCGAGACCGCCGCCGCCGGCATGGCGGGGCGCAACGTCGCGGTGCCGGGCTCCCGCAACGACGCCGCGGAGTGGGCGCACGAGCTGTTCGCGCTGCTGCGCAAGTTCGACCGCAAGGACGAGATCCTGGTCGAGGCCATCCCGGAGAAGGGGCTTGGCGCCGCGGTGATGGAGCGGCTGCGCAAGGCCGCCGAGCCCGCCTGACCAGACCACGAGAGGCGCGAACCCCCGGAAGCGCAAGCCTTCAAGGGGCCTGGCCTTGCGGCGGCGTGGCCACCTGGGGAACCCCTCTGTCGCCGACCGCGTCCCGCCTCCTCCTGCTGGGGTCGGGCGAGCTGGGCAAGGAGGTGGCCATCGAGGCGCAGCGGCTGGGCCTCGAGGTCGTCGCCGTCGACCGCTACCCCGACGCCCCCGCGATGCAGGTGGCGCACCGCAGCCATGTCGTCGACATGACCGACCCCAAAGCCCTCCGCGCCGTCATCGAGCGGGAGGACCCGGACTGGGTGGTGCCGGAGATCGAGGCCATCGCCACGCCCGAGTTGGAGCGGCTGGAGGCGGAGGGCTTTACCGTCGTGCCGACCGCCAAGGCCGCGCGCCTCACGATGGACCGCGAGGGCATCCGCCGCCTCGCCGCCGAGACGCTCAGGCTCCCCACCAGCCGCTACAGGTTCGCGTCCAGCCCAGAGGAGTTCGCCGCCGCCGTCAAGGAGGTCGGCACCCCCTGCGTCGCCAAGCCGACGATGAGCAGCAGCGGCAAGGGCCAGAGCGTCGTGCGCGGCGAGGCCGACGTCGCCAAGGCGTGGGTCCATGCGATGAAGGGCCGCGTCAACACCGGCCGCGCCATCGTCGAGTCCTTCATCGACTTCGACTACGAGATCACCCTCCTCACCGTGCGCCACGCCGGCGGGACGCTGTTCTGCCCGCCCATCGGCCACGTCCAGGTGGACGGCGACTACCGCGAGTCGTGGCAGCCGATGGCGATGAGCAGCAAGGCGCTCGCCCTCAGCCAGGACATTGCCAGGAAGGTCACCGACACCCTCGGCGGCCGCGGCCTCTTCGGCGTCGAGCTGTTCGTCAAGGGCCACGAGGTCTGGTTCAGCGAGGTCAGCCCGCGCCCGCACGACACCGGGCTCGTCACCCTCGGCTCGCAGCGGCTCTCCGAGTTCGCCCTGCACGTCCGCGCCATCACCGGCCTCCCCATCCCCGACGTCGGCGCGCTGGGCCCCACCGCGAGCGCCGTCATCCTGGCCACCACCGACTCCGTCGCGCCCCGCTTCGAGGGCGTGGAGGAGGCGCTCGCCGAGCCCGGGACGCAACTGCGGCTCTTCGGCAAGCCCGCCGCGCACCGCAACCGGCGGATGGGCGTTGTGATTGCTTCGGGGGAGACGACGGACGAAGCGCGGGAGCGGGCAAAGCGGGCTGCGGCGAAGGTCAAGGTCCTCTGAGCAACGCCGCCGGATCCATAGATTGCACGGAGGAACGTTTTTCTGCTTTGCTCACGGCGAACCATGGATTTCGCGGATGGCGCGGATTGGGTCGTTCTGGCTGGAACCTCTTGCTGGGGGTGAATCCGCGTCCTCCGCGGAATCCGCGGTTCGCCGAGCTTGGCCGACGTGACCACACGGCTCCGTGGAATCCGTGGTTGGGGAAGTGGACTAGCACACGCCTTGGCCTGTCGCGCCACCCTAAGCTTCCCCTGTGCTTGCACCGCTTGCATGCGACGCCTACTCCCTGCGCTCCTGCTTGCCTTTGTCCTGATGCCCGCCCCGCACGCCGCGGCCGCCCCGGCGGTCGACCTGCGCATCACCGAGCTCCTGCCTGACCCTGACGGCACGCTCGGCCAGCGCGAGTTCGTGGAGGTCTGGAACGCCGGCAACGCCACCGTCGACCTCGCCGGCTGGAAGCTCCACGACGCTCCGACCGCCTCCGGCTCCACCAACACGTTCACCTTCCCAGCCTGGAGCCTCCGCCCCAACGGCCGCGTGGTCGTCTGGGGTGGCGGCGCCGCCGACGCGCGCGGGCCCGCATGGAGCAACAGCGCTGTCTGGAACAATGCCGGCGACGGCGCGTTTCTCGTTGACCCGGTTGGCACGCTTGCCGCCTGGGCAGGCTACGGCACCGCCAGCGCTCCCGCCGGTTTCGAGGCGGGCCTCTCCGCCAAGCCCGACAAGGCGCTCTCGACCGAGCTCCAGGACGGCCTGTGGATCGCGCACGAGCCGACCCCCGGCGCAGCCCCGGGCGCCACCGCCGGCACCCTGGCGCTCCAGGTCAGCAACGTCGCCCCCCACGCGGCGTTCGTCGGCCTGCCCGCCTCCGCGCGGCCCGGCACGGCCATGTCCGTCCAGCTTGCGGTGGGCGACGACAACGGCGACGCCGACGTGAAGGCGTGGAACCTCACCTCCAACGGCGCGGTCGTGGCGTCCGGCTCCAGCGTCCCCGCCGGCCCCGTCACGCTCACCGTCCCCACGGGACTCGCTTGGGTTCTCGTCGTTCAGGCGAAGGACGCCGCCGGCCTCACCGCCCGCGCCACCGCCGTCCTGGCTCTGCGCGACTCCGACCTCGCCGTCTCCATCCCCTCCGGCGGCCTGACGTTCCCCGAGGTCGCGCCTGGCGCGGCGCAGGCGGAGGCCACGCAGCCGGTGACGCTGCAGAACATCGGCGCCAACCCGCTGCATCCGCTCGTGGACGTGTCGGATTTCTCCGGCCCCAGCGCCCTCGCCGCGGTCGGCCACCTCGAGCTTGGCCTCGGCACGGCGGGGAACGTGACGTGGACACCCTACACCGGCGCGCTCACGCCGCTGCCCACCCTGGGGCCCGGCCAGTCGGTGCCGCTCTGGTTCCGGCTCGTCCAGGTCCCGGTTCCCCTCCCGGCCGGCGCCTATGGCACGAGCTTCACCGTGGTGGCCGGATGATGTGGGCCGTTGCGGCGCTGCTGCTGGTCCAGCCGGTCCTGGAGGAGCCGGGCACGCTGCGCATGGCCGCTACGGGCCCGCCGGGGCAGATCGAATGGCTCATCGACGGCCAGGTGGTCGGCGCCACGCCCGCCCGCGAGGCCCTCACCGTCGCCGCCGGGGCGGGGCCGCACGCGGTCGTCGCCCGCACGGAGCACACCGGCCCCTGGCGGGTGATGGTCCGCCTCGACGCGCCCGGCCCCGGCATCGCCTACGTCCCCGCCTGGACCGCCTCCTCGCCCGGCGACGGCCCGCGCGTCATCCCCGGCCCCTCCGCCGCCCTGCTCGCGGGGGTGCTTGCGCTGGTGGCGGGAGTCCGGGCGAAGCGGCCTTGAAGCGTCCCCGCCTGCGCCACGCGTGCAGATCGACCCCTGGGGCTCCTCGCAGTACCAGGACTACGCCCGGCTGCGGGACGAGTTCGGCATCGCCGGCTTCGGCGCCGACGAGTGGGGCGTCTTCCGCTCCCCGCACCGCCTGCTGCGCCGCGGCGTGGTGTTCGGCCACCGCGACTTCGAGCGCGTGGCGGACGCCGTGCGCGGCAAGGACCCCTGGTCGGTGATGACCGGCTTCATGCCCAGCGGCGACCTGCACATGGGCCACAAGATGGTCCTGGAGCAGGTCATCGCGCACCAGGGCGAGGGCGCCGACCTGCACCTCTGCCTCGCCGACTTCGAGGCGATGGCGGCGCGCGGCTTCACCCAGGAGAAGGCGCACCGCATCGCGCTCGACCAGTACGTCCACAACGCCCTGGCGGTCGGCCTCGACCCCGCCACCGCGGAGTTCTACTTCCAGACCCGCCGCGAGCGGGTGCAGGAGCTGGCCCGCCGCTTCGCGCAGCGCATCAACTGGTCGACGCTGCAGGCGCTCTACGGCTTCGGCGGCGACACCAGCATCGCACATGTCCTCGCGCCGCTGGTGCAGGCCGCCGACATCCTTCATCCCCAGGTGGACGAGCGCGGCCCCCGGCCCGTCCTGGTGCCGGTCGGCGTCGACCAGGACCCGCACATCCGCCTCACCCGCGACGTCGCGCAGGACAGCCGCCGTCTCGGCATCCTGCCCCCCGCCGACGAGAAGGGGCAGTGGATCGTCGCGGTCAAGGGCTCCGACGACGCGCGGCGCTGGCTCGACGTGGCCGAGCGCGTGCTGGATGCTCAGGGCCTTGGGACCCGCACCTCGCGCAAGCGCAACGACCCGCACGGCCAGGTCGCCATCGGCGGCGCGTCGCAGATCACCCGCGCCGACGCCCGCGCGCTTGACGTGGCCCTGGGGCGCGCCGAGGCGGAGGAGGGGCGCCGCGAGGCGGGCGCTGAGGACCGGCTGTCGGCGCGGCGCTGGCTCGGCTTCGTCCCGCCCTCCGCCACCTTCCACCGCTTCATGACCGGCCTCCAGGGCGGCAAGATGTCCTCCAGCAAGCCGGAGACCAGCATCTACCTCACCGAGCCCCCGGCGGCGGCGGAGAAGAAGCTGCGCGCCAGCGTCACCGGCGGCCGCGCCACGGCGGAGGAGCAGCGCCGCATCGGGGCGGAGCCTCTCAAGTGCCCCGTCTACGAACTCTACCTCTACCACCTGGCCAAGGACGACGCCCACCTCGCGCAGGTGTTCGACGAGTGCAGCACCGGCAAGCGCCTGTGCGGCGGCTGCAAGGCCGAGGCCGCCGTGCTCCTGCTGGAGCTCCTCAAGTCGCACAAGGAGAAGCGCGACGAGACCGCGCACCTGGTGCCGCAGATCGTCGCCAACGACTGAATTCCGGGGCAAAGCTTGTGTGCCCCCCCGCCTCGGCGGAGGCATGCGGTGGGTGGCCGTGGTCCTCTGCGCGGTGCCGGCGCTCGCCGGGTGCGCGAGCCAATCCGGTCCAGGCCCGGCGGCCGTCCCGGCGCTCCACTTCCCCCCGATGGACCTCGCGACCATCCCCCTGGAGCCCTTCGAGGCGCGCGGCATCCTCCGCGTGGCGTGGGAGGGCGGCCTGATGGGAGTGCAGACCCAGCGCGAGGGTGGCATGCCCCGCTTCGCCGTGCGGCAGGGCGACACCCTGTTCACCACGCAGGCCCAGATGGGGTGGACGCAGTGGCCGCTTCCCGAGTATGCGGCGTCGCAGCTGCGCGGCTTCCGCTACCTGGCGTGGGACGTGCCGCAGCTCCTGGCGCACGCGACGCGGGTCTCCGACTCCGGCGGACTCTTGCAGGCGTCGGCCACCTACCAGGTCGGGGAGCGCGCTGTGGAGGCGACGGTGGAGGTCGAGCACGACGGCGCCGAGGTGCGCAAGGCGGTGGTGACGACCCCCGAGGACCCGGAGAGCCCCTACACCCTCACCCCGGCGCCCGCCGGCCTGGAGTTCCCGCTGCAGGTCCCCGCCCCGGTGCGGACCGCCGCGGAGGTGCAGGACCTCGACGCGAAGGCGCGCGAGGGGCACGTCGCCATCCTGCGCTGGATCGAGACGTACCGGCAGCAGTTGGGCCGCCTCCCGCAGGACGTGAGCGACCAGGGGCTCGCCGTGCAGCACGTCGGCAGCCCGTGGCCCGCCAGCCCCTACGACGGCGCCCCGATGCGCAGCCACGTGGCGAGCGGCCACTTCCAGTGGCGCTACTGCTCCGCCCAGGACGCCTCCTTCTCCGGCTTCGGCTGGGACGGCGCCCCGCTGAACCAGGGGTTCGGCCGCGGCTGCGCGTGAGCCGCCACCACAGGCCAACCTGAAACATCCAAAGTGGGAACATGCCGAAACCAGCGATGGCAAGGCCTTTTCAGGGCCACCCGCAATGCGCGCGCCATCTCCGTGGCCCATGGCCGCGGCGGTGGTTGGTCATCCCTTTGTCGCAGCCGCGCTTCGTCAGTCCCGTCCTGGCCGGACTCTTCCTCCTGGCCACAGTGTCCCCCGTCCTGAGCGGCCTCCCTGCCGTCCAGGCCACCCCCGTCGACATCCTGCACGTGGAGGGCGACAGCGCCGGCTTCGGCGCCCCCGGCAAGGCCGACTGGGACGCCTACGTCGTCCCCAACTACCAAGGCCTCACCGGCCCCGCCCTGTGGGGCACCAGCCCGACCACCAGCGCGGCCGAGCCCAGCGGCGGCATGTGCTGGAAGACCTCCGCCGCCAACCCCGCCGGCGCGGACGTCTTCTTCTTCAAGAACATGATGGGCGTCGGCCGCGCCACCTGGAACGACGCCGCCTCGCCCCCCACCGCGGCCTGGAGCGACGCCTCCCGCCGGGTCCTGCCCGAGGGGCACTGGGTGTTCGCGGACCCCATCCTGCACACCGACGAGGAGACCTGCCGCACCTGGGCCGGCCACATGCAGCTCCCTAACCCGTGCAGCAACGACATCGCCTTCCGCGACGAGGACCCCGCGGCCCTCCCGCCCGCCAACCCCGTGGATGGCTGGACCCCCATCCCCGCCCTCTGCCAACTGACCATGAGCGACCACGAGACCATCGGCTCCGGCCCCTACTCCAGGGACCTGCCGGTGCCTCCCGCCACGCAGGGCAGCCTCTACCCGCACATCGTCTACTACTGCGCCCAATACATCGGCACCGTCGTCAGCGTCGGCCTCGGCGCCAACAGTTGCGTGGAGAGCTACGACGGCGGCCTCACCTGGGCCGTCATGGAGCCCAGCACCGGGCTCGTCCTGGCCTGTGGCGGCATCTTCGGCCACGTCAAGGTCTCGAACGCCGAGGGCTATGCTGCCATCCCCCACCGCGCCTGCGTCAACAACGCCGGCATCACGCTGACCAGGAACAACGGCCTCACCTGGTCCGCCATCGACGTGCCCGGCATCCCCGCCGCGGCCCACTTCGACCCCAGCATTGCCTGGAGCCGCACCCCCAAGGCAGGCGGCAACTCCTACCTCTACTTCGCGGCGGGCCTCAACGGCGGCCTCTACGCTTCCGTCTCCACCAACTTCGGCACCTCCTGGCAGTCCACCGGCCGCATCAGCGACGCCTACACCGGCCCCGCCGGGGAGAAAATCACCCGCGCCGAGTTCGCCAACGTCGAATCCGGCGACTGGGACCGCGCCGCCGTGAGCTTCCTCGGCACCACGGACACCACCGGCGTCGACGCCTGGAGCTGCACCAGCAACAGGAACGTCGTCTGGAACATGTACGTCGCCCGCACCTTCGACGCTGGCGCGCACTGGAAGGTCGAGCGCGCCTCCGGCGACCCGGTGCAGATCGGCGGCATCTGGCCCAACGGCGGCTCCTCCCCCTGCCGCAACCTCCTGGACTTCAACGACCTCGACCTGGGCTCCGACGGCCGCCTCTACGTCAGCTACGCCGACGGCTGCGTCTCCGCCTTCGGGTGCGCCGACGGCTCCTCGGTCGCCACCAGCGCCCACGACATCGGCACGGTC
>JBHELM010000044.1:0-6036 GCA_046352715.1 Thermoplasmatota archaeon
GGCATCTTCCTCGTCAACGTGGCCGTCTCGCACCGCCGCAACCTGCGCGTCGCGGCCGACCCCTGGGGCGGTGCCAGGCACATCGAGTGGAAGCTGTGGGAGGAGGGCCGCGTCGTCCTGGGCGAGGGGCTCATCGTTGACCACGAGCCGGAGCCGCTCGCGGTGAAGGAGGCGCGCCTGCAGGCCGCGCGTGACCTGGAGGCGACGGCATGACGGGCCAAACCACGAATTTCACGAATTGCACGAACCCAACTGCATCGGATGACGCTTCGTGGAATTCGTGCAATTCGTGGTTCGGTCGGAGGACGAGCGCATGAGCGCCAAGCCCGCCCCGACGCTCCACACGGCGCCGCCCACCGGCGACCAGCACGCCCACGGCAGCGACGCCCACATGCACCTCCCGCACGGCTCCGTATGGCCCTTCTGGCTCGCCCTCGCCATCGCCCTGCTGGGCACCGGCATCATGGCCCTCGGCCAGAGCCTCCACATGGCCGACCCCTACGCGCCCCATGTCGCCAGCCCCCTCAGTCTCATCCTGCTGGGCGCCGGTGTCGCGGCCGTGGTGGGCGCCCTCGCCGGCTGGTTCTTCGAGGACTACCGCTGGTGGGGCACGCTCACCGGCACCGGCACGCACATCCCGAAGGCGGGCGCGCTCCTGTTCATCAGCAGCGAGGTCTTCCTGTTCGGCGCGCTCTTCACGAACTACTTCACATTCCAGTCGCTCAACCCCGGCCACTGGCCCGACGCCGAGGTCGAGCTGCCGCTGCTGCGCACCGCCATCTTCAGCCTGTTCCTGTTCAGCAGCAGCGCCACCATCCACATGGCGGAGCACAACCTCAAGCGCGGCAACCACCGCTCGTTCGTCAACTGGTGGGGCCTCACCATCCTGCTCGGCCTCGTGTTCCTGGGCGGCCAGGTCTACGAGTACATGCAGCTCATCGCCGAGGGGCACACGCTGGGCTCGTCGCAGTTCATGTCGGCGTTCTTCATCCTGACCGGGACGCACGGCCTGCACGTCTTCGGCGGCCTCTGCCTGCTGACGGTCATGTGGCTGCGCGCGCGCAAGGGCCAGTTCACGCCCGAGCGCCACGCCGGCCCGCAGGTGGCGTCGATGTACTGGCACTTCGTGGACCTCATCTGGGTCTTCGTGTTCGCCATCGTCTACGTGCTGAACGCCCACCTCTTCGGGTAGGCCATGGCCGACGAGCGCGGCAACGTCACCCGCCTCATCCGCTTCCTGGCCTTCTTCGTGGCCGTGCCCACCGTCACCATCGGCCTCGCGCTGCTGCTCTACGCCCCCGGCGAGCACGCCCTCCACATGGGCGCGTTCCTCCTGCTGGGCGCGGCGGCGGTGCTGGTCTACCTCGCGGCGCCCCGGCTGGCGGAACGGTTCGTGCCGGACACTCCCGCCTGACCGCGGATTGCGCGAAGCCCACGAAGAACGGATTCGTCAATGCGTGGTCAAGTGACCATCAGCGTGCCGACCATCCCCGACCACTTGCCGTCGGCGCCCTTGCTGGCGTGCAGCTCGCAGTAGAACTGGAACGTCCCCGCCGCCGGCATCCGCAGCCACACCGTCGTCGTGGAGCCGGCCGGGAGGTCCGCCGCCAGCCCGGCGTCGTCCTGGTTGAAGACGTGCGCCCCCGCGTCCTGGTTCTCGACGGTGAGCTTCACCACCTTCCCCGCCGGCACGGAGAGCGTCGCCGGCTCCCAGGCGTCCCCTTTCGCCACGACGGTCAGCTCCACGTCCGGCGTGAGGCCGACCGCGGCGCCCCCGCCGGAGGGCACGAACGCCTTCTCCTGCATCGCCGTCGCCACGCCGCCGAGCCAGAGGGCGCCCACCAGGACGATGGCTGCGACGCCCACCCGGGTGGCGGAGGCGGGCGCGCCGCGCCTGGCCTGCACCACGTTGACGATGGCCGCCACCAGCAGGGCGGGCGACAGCAGGGCGGTCAGCCACCAGTAGGAGTACTCCAGGGTGCGGTCCGGCCGCAGGACCCCAGGGTCGCCCCCCGGCATGGAGCCGCCGGCAGTGACGATGACCGCCAGCACCGCCCCGGCCAGCAGCAGCCAGCGGTTGGGCCAGAAGATGCCCGCGACACCGATGGCGGCCATGGGGATGACGAAGAACGGGATGGGCCCGAAGCCGAGCCAGGCGAGGCCCGTGAACAGCGTCAGGTAGAGGGCAGGCAGAATCAGGCCGGCGACGAGGAAGCCTCGGGCGGGGGTCCAGCGTTCCATGGCGCCGCAGCGGGCGCTCAAGGGAAAGCGGCTTCGCTTTCACGCCGACCCGCCGACCCGACCAAAACCCGGATTCCACGGATGCACGGAAAAAAGTTCTCCACCCTAAACCGCGGATTCCGTGGATGACGCGGATGTTGGCGAGCTTCCGGCAGCCCTTTGAATCCGCGTCATCCGCGCAATCCGCGGTTCGGCGAACTTGGCCAAACGGCTTCCCCATCCGTGCAATCCGTGGAATCCGTGGTTCAGGGGAGGCCAGGCGCGCCCAGCCACCGGCCGAACACCAGGAACCCGGTGTGACCGAGCCCCTCGAAGCTGGGCCGGCTGCCGCGCTCCTTGACCTCCCAGCCGCGCTCGATGAGCTCCAGGCAGCGCACCTGCGCGAAGCCGAGCTGCTGGAGGGTGCGCGCCGCCTGCTCCATCTGCGACACCTGCGGCGTGTAGCAGGCGACCCGCGCCCCGGCGTCGAGCACCGGGACGACGTGCGGCAGGGCGAGCCAGGGCTCCGGCTGGTCGAGCAGCACCGCCTGGAACGGCCCCGCGACGCCGGCGGCGAGGCCCTGCGTCAGGTCGCCGATGACGCTCTTGAGGCGGGAGGCGAGGCCGGCGCGCTCCAGGTTGGCCCGTGCCCAGTCGGCGAACTCCTCGCGCAGCTCCTGGGCGACGACCTGCCCCGTCGGGCCCACGGCCCAGCAGAGCGGGATGGTCGCGGCGCCGGAGCCGATGCCGGACTCCAGGACGCGGTCGCCCTCCCCGACGCCCAGCTCGAACACGATGCGGCTCGCGTCCTTGGGGGTGATGATCTGCGCCTTTCGCTGGAGCGTGGCCACGAGGTCGCCGAGGCTGGGCCGCAGCAGCGCGACTCGCTTGGCGCCCACCTGCTGCACCGTGCCGTAGCGGACGCCGACGAGCCGGTCGGGGTCGACGATGCCGAGCCCCTTCTCCTTGCGCGTGCCCTTGCCGTCGGCGTGCAGGAGGTAGGCGGCGCCGGTGTCGGGCTCCAGCGCCAGGACGCGGTCGCCGGCCTGGATGGAATCTGGAATCCGCAGGGTCACGCCTTCCCCTGGAGAGCGGCCTGGACCTTCCCCTGGAGCCCGGTGAGCTGCTCTTTCAGGGCCGCCTCCTGCTTCTGCATCCGCGCCACGCGGACCTCCAGCGTCTCGGCGTCGTCCTTGAGGCGCTCGTGCGCGGCCTTCTTCGTGTCCTGCACCAGGAGCGCGCCGACGGAGCGGTAGACTGGCGCGTCGTCCGGCAGCGCGGCCAGCGCCTCCAGGGCCTGCTCCGATTCGGCCTTCATCGCCTCGAACTGGGCGCGCTGCTGCGCCGTCGCCTGCAACTGCTGGTTGAGCATCTGCATCTGCTGGAGCTGCTGCTGCACCTGGGGGGAGAGCTGCGGTTCGGCCATGCTGCGGCGACGGGGGTCCTGCTCAAAAACCCGCCCGCCGCGCCCGACCCCCTAAACCACGGATTCCACGGGATTGCACGGAACAAAGTTCTCCAGCCCAAACCGCGGATTCCGCGGATGACGCGGATGTTGGCGAGCTTCTGGCAGCCCCCTTGAATCCGCGTCATCCGCGCAATCCGCGGTTCGGCGAACTTGGCCAAACGGCTTCCCCCATCCGTGCAATCCATGGAATCGTGGTTTGGGAGGAGTGGGCGTTAGTGGAGCGTGCCGTGGCCAGGGGTGGCCCTGCCCTCGGGGCCGCAGGGGTTGGCGGCGGTGTTTCGGGCCCTGACTTCTGAGGGGCCAGCCTTGAAGAGGGTGGACCCGTTCGAGCCGCGGGTGACCTGTCCATGGCGATGACCGAGCTGCTGTTCCAGGTCGAGCTGCCGGACTGGCCCGTGTCCGCCTTCACCCGCGACACCAAGGACTCCCGCGTCATCATGAACCACATCCGGTTCGACGACGACCACTTCCCCACCCGCAACGTCTTCACCGTCCTCGCCGAGCCCGAGGAGTACCGCCGCCTGCTGGGGTCGCTGAAGGAGATGTACCAGAACATCCAGGTGCTGCGCGAGGACCCGCACGCGCTCTCGGTCCTCGTCGAGCCCGCCGCGGACAAGATGAAGTTCCTCAAGGCCCCCTTCACCGCCGCCCTGCGCGCCCTCGGCCCCGACCGCATCCTGCGCCCCATCATCATCAAGGACGGCTGGATGACCGTCGGCATCGTCACCGCCGCCAAGGTGGAGATCGGCGACATCATCCGCACCGCCGGCGACTCCTTCCGCAAGGCGGGCCTGAACATGAAGCTCATCCGCTGGGGCGAATACCGCCCCGAGGACCACCCCATCGGCGACTTCGAGGAGAAGCTCACCCCCAAGCAGGTGGAGATTGTCAAGATGGGCCTGGCGCTGGGGTTCTACGACAACCCCCGCCGCTGCAACCTGGAGACCTTGGCTGGCGTGTTCGGGATTTCCAAGGCGGCGGCGCACAACCGGTTGAAATCGGCGGAACGCAAAATCTTGACAAGCTATTTCTCCTGAGTCCGCCGCAACGGCAAGGGCCGGCCATGGTCCATTCCCTGCCCCCCGCCGCCATCCTCCTGCTCTGCGGCTGCCTCTCCCTCCTGCCCGCCGCCACCCCGGACGGGGTCCTGCTGCACGGGGAGGACGGCCACGCCGTGGACCCGGACTGCGCCCCCGACAACGGCTACGAGCACGCCGGCGTCAAGGTGGCCGACGGCGAGACGACCCTGTTCCTGCCCAACGACGGCTGCGCCGCGGAGTACGGCGTGGGCGCGCTCCCCGGCGGGCCGTTCGACGACACGCTGCGCTACCAGACCTCCGGCCAGAAGGGCTCCATCTGCGGCAGCTTCGCGCTCTCCGGCCGCCTGCTCGGGGAGGGCCCCTGGACCTGCGCCGCCCCCGGCACCTGGCTGGCGGTCCACGCCGAGGCCGTGGCGGGCAACCCGGGCGCCCGCCTGGTCCTCACCTGGAAGACCGACGGTCTGGACGGCCACGCCAACGCCTTCCTGGAGTCGGTCCGCATCTCCCCCGCCGCCTGACAGGCCGGCACGATTCCACGGAAGGCACGAAGGGGCGCCCGTCGTGGCCAAGCCATCCGTGGTCAGCCAGCCATGCGCAACGGTTTAGTGGAAGCCCCCGTCGGCGCCATCCATGCGCCCCTGGGCCCTGGCCCCGCTCGCCGCCCTTGCCCTCCTGGCTGTCCCCGCCTCCGCGGCCCCCACGACGGTCCACGCCGAGCTGCACCTCATCAGCGTCGGGAGCTACGACACCGCCAAGGGCACCTACCTCATGGACTTCTACCTCTACCTGCGCTGGAACGCCGCGCACGCCCCGGCCAACTTCACCCCGGAGCGCTTCGAGTTCATGAACGGCCGCGCCGCCAGCCGCGAGCTGCTCTCCGATGAGACAGGCACGGACGGCTTCCGCGACCTGTGGTACCGCATCCAGGCGAGCCTCTACAGCGCGCCCCGCTTCGGCAACTACCCGTTCGACCAGCAGAAGCTCACCATCCAGTTGGAGGACACCGTCCACCCCAGCGACGAGCTGGTCTACGCGCCCGGCAACACCACCCTGGACAGCGACGCGGCGCTCGCCGGCTGGAAGGAGTCGAGCTTCGCGCCCGGCGTCACGACGAAGGAGTACCCGTTCGGTGAGTCCTACAGCCGCCTCCAATACACCTTGGCCCTCCAGCGCGAGCCGGTCAGCAGCGCCATGCGCACCTTCCTGCCGCCCATCGCGTTCATGCTGGTGGCGAGCTTCAGCTTCTTCTTCGACCGCGCCCAGGCCGCCAACCGCCTCTCCCTCGGCACGGGCATGCTCATCACCGCC
>JBHELM010000045.1:0-4715 GCA_046352715.1 Thermoplasmatota archaeon
GCGCACCCGCTCGGCGTCGGGGACGAAGCCGGCGATCGTGCCCACCAGCAGGAGGTCGCATCCGTCCAGCGTGAGCCGGGCCTCGGGCGGGGGCACGCGCCGGCCAGCCAAGGTTGCGCCAAGGACGTTGCGCTGCCGGGCCGCCCTCCATCTTTCCCGAAGGTTCCTGGCCTGGCTGCACAGCCCGCTGCACGCAAGCTATTTACCACCGGGAAATCCCTTGCACAGCAAGGCACAGGTGGGCACAATGAAGATTGACATCGGCAGCGAAGGGAAGATCCTCGGCACCAAGAAGGTCAGCCCGAACGGCCAGGTTTCCGGCCTCTCCGAGTACGCCGGCGAGGAGGTCCTCGTCATCTACCCCGGGCCGCGCGAGCCCCGCATCCACCTGGAGGCCAAGGACTACGTCCACGAGGTCGAGAAGGCGGTCCACAACCAGATGAAGGCCGCATTCCGCCAGTACAAGGGGCTCAAGGCGCGCTACGGCGACGAGGCCGCGGCGACCGCCGACTTCATCCGCGCCAAGAGCCCGCAGTCGTTCCAGGGGCTCATCGACAACGTCGACGACTGGGTCAAGGCGCAGGTGCAGCGCGCCGAGAAGTCGGTCGCGCGGAAGCTGGGCGAGGACAAGGCGTAGGCGCGGCCTTGCCTGTCGCCGGACGCGGGAAGCGAACTTGGGAGCGGAAGGGTGGCGGGGAGGCAGGAGGAGAACGACCACCTCCCCGCGGCCCAACACTGACTAGGCAGGCGCCGCGGCGTCGCGGCGCAGCGCGCGGGCGAGCTTGGCGTCGGAGTCGCAGTCGTGCGCAAGCTGCTGCAGGATGCCGACGTCGGCGCGCGACTCGTCGTCCTGCGGGTTGAGCCGGAGGGCGGCCTGGAAGGAGTCGATGGCGGCCTGCAGCAGCTCCGTGGGAGTCTGCAGGATGCCCTTCTCGGCGCCGGGGCCGAGCGGGATGGCGCCGGCCTTGGCGAGGGCGAGGCGGAGGTTGATGCGGCCAAGCTGGTGGCGGATCTCGGGGCTCTTGGGCTCGAGGGCGAGCGCGTCCTCGGCGGCGGAGAGGCTGGCGAGGAAGTTGCCCACGTCCATCTCGAGGATGGCCTTGCGCAGGAGCCGCTCCGCGGTGGGGCCGCTGCGGCGGATCTCCAGGTTGACGGCGGCGAGCATCTGGAAGTGCTCGACGTAGTCGAGGTCCGCGGCATGGACCAGTTGGGCAAGCAGTCGTGGGCGCATGAGTGTCCGTCCCAAGTGTTGCATGCCGCTCTGCGCGGCATTAAGGCTTATGGCGCGCTCCTTGAAGGAAGGCTCCTGGCGCTCCAGGGGAGCAACGTTGGCGTTGTGGCGTTTCCCTCCTGGAAACGCGCCTGCGGGGGTTCGGCTGCACAGACCTGTCCATTCTGGCGCGACCACCAAGAATGGCCGCGTCGTGGGACCGTTCCATGCGTTCATGCATCGGCTGATTTGGTCATGCGCGACCAAGCCGCGGGCATCGTTCCCAAGCGCCCTCGCCGCCCCTCCGCGATGGCCGGCGGGGAGCGCGCAGGACCACGTCCAAACGGCCGCGGCGAGCCCGCGCAGAAGGCTGGCGCGAGAGGGGCAGACGGGAGCGCTGGCGCACTCCTGGTGCGGCCCGAACGTGTCTTCTTAAATCGTTTGCGACCATGACGCGGCCACCGAATGAGCGAAGGTTCCTCCAGCCCGGGCGCCGTCCCGAGCCCCAACGGCCTCGCGGGGCGCCTCGCGCCGCCGCAGCAGTGGATTCAGACGGAGGACTTCCAGACCACCGCGGACGTCCCGGTCCCCGAGAAGCTGATGGAACAGGTCATCGGCCAGGACCACGCCGTCACTGTGGTCCGGAAGGCGGCGGAGCAGAAGCGCCACGTCATGCTCATCGGCGACCCCGGCACCGGCAAGTCGATGCTGGCGCGCGCCATGACCGAGTTCCTCCCCAAGGAGGAGCTGGAGGACGTCATCGCCTACCCGAACCAGGAGGACAACAACACCCCGCGCATCCGCGTGGTGCCCGCCGGCAAGGGCAAGGAGATCGTCGACGCGCAGAAGTTCGAGGCGCGCAAGCGGCAGGAGCAGCGCAGCGTCCTGATGAACATCCTCATGCTCGCCTTCGTGGGCATCGGGGTCTACCTCTCCATCACCTACCGCAACCCCATCTACTTCATCGCGTGCGCCGGCATCGCCCTGCTGTTCTTCCTGTTCAGCCGCAACCCCGCCATGGGGCGCAGCGTCCAGATGGTCCCCAAGCTCCTCGTCGGGCACGACCCCGACGAGGTGGCGCCCTTCATCGACGCCACCGCGGCCCACTCGGGCGCGCTGCTGGGCGACGTGCGGCACGACCCCTTCCAGGCCGGCGGCCTCGAGACCCCGGCCCACGAGCGCGTCGAGGCGGGCGCCATCCACAAGGCGCACCGCGGCGTGCTCTACATCGACGAGATCAACACGCTGCACCTGCAGAGCCAGCAGCACCTGCTGACGGCCATCCAGGACCGCAAGTTCCAGATCACCGGCCAGAGCGAGCGCAGCAGCGGCGCCATGGTCAAGACCGAGCCGGTGCCCTGCTCCTTCATCCTGGTGGCGGCCGGCAACCTCGACGCCCTGCAGGGCATGCACCCCGCGCTGCGGTCGCGCATCCGCGGCTACGGCTACGAGGTCTACGTCCACGACAAGATGGAGGACACGGCGGAGAACCGCCGCAAGCTCGTCCGCTTCGTGGCGCAGGAGGTCCTGCGCGACGGCAAGATTCCCCACTTCGACCGCTCCGGCGTGGCGGAGATCATCCACGAGGCGCAGCGCCGCAGCGGCCAGCAGGGCAAGCTCACCCTCCGCCTGCGCGAGCTGGGCGGCCTGGTGCGCGTGGCCGGCGACCTCGCCAAGGAGTCCGGCGCCACCACGGCGACGTTCCAGCACATCCTGATGGCCAAGTCCATCGCGCGCAGCCTGGAGCAGCAGATCTATGACCGCCACATCGAGCAGAAGCAGCGCTACAACCTGCTCAACGTCGTGGGCTCCGCCGTCGGCATGGTCAACGGCCTCGCCGTGTTCTCCGCCGACCAGGGCATGAGCGAACACTCCGGCATCGTCATGCCCATCGTGAGCGAGGTGACGCCCGCGTCGTCCCGTGGCGAGGGCAAGATCATCGCCACCGGCAAGCTCGGCGACATCGCCAAGGAGGCGGTGCAGAACATCTCGGCCATCTTCAAGAAGTTCCTCGCCGAGGACGTCTCCAACCACGACGTCCACATCCAGTTCGTCCTCGCCCACGAGGGCGTCGAGGGCGACTCGGCGTCGGTCAGCATCGCCACCGCCGTCCTGTCCGCGATGAGCCGCGTCCCCATCCGCCAGGACGTCGCGATGACCGGCAGCCTCAGCGTGCACGGCAAGGTGCTGCCCATCGGCGGCGTCACCGCCAAGATCGAGGCCGCCGCCAAGGCCGGCATCAAGCTCGTCCTGGTCCCCACCGCCAACATGGTGGACGTCCTCATCGAGGACGAGTTCAAGGACAAGGTGCAGGTCGTCCCCTGCGACACCCTGTTCGACGTCCTGGAGAGCGCGCTCGTCGAGGGCCCCGGCAAGGCCACCCTGCTGGCCAAGCTGCACAGCCTCGAGTCCAACGCCCCCGGCGCCCCCGAGCCGGCGCCCGTGACGGTGAAGGCGACGAAGCCGAAGAAGGCGCCCGACGCGGCCTGACGCTGCCGACGCCGCAACTACGGATTGCGCGGAGCTTGCCTTCTTGCCGCGAGGCCGCATCCGTGCAGTCCGTGGTCCGGCGGCATGGCCGAGGACACAAACTTCATTGGGTCCCTGGGGTCGGCCAGGGCATGGCCCTGCGCCCCCTCACCGTCCTCGCCGTCCTGGCGGGTCTCCTCCTGGCCGGCTGCGCCCAGCGCACCCAGGACCCCGTGCCGGACGGCGGCATGGCCCTGCCCAAGACCCCTGGCACCGCGGGCCTGTTCCACCTCGCCAACGGGCAACTGGTCGCCGCCCCCGCCGGGGCGCTGGCGGCGCTGGGCGGCGCCTACCACATCGGCCTCGACGCCACGGAGCCGACCCTCGGCGTCGACCCCAAGGGCGCCGTCTACATGACGGCCACCGCGCCGGGGGGCGCCCGCAGCGGCGGCGGGCCCACCGTGGTGCGCTCCACCGACAAGGGCCAGACCTGGGCCAGCGTCGGCCCCAAGCTGCCCACTGGCACGGACACGCACCCGACCAGCTTCGACCCCTACGTCTACGTCGACCCCCTCACGGGCCGCGTCTACATGGACGACCTGCTGCCGGTCTCCTGCTCCTTCCTGTCGTGGAGCGACGACCAGGGCGCCACCTGGACGACCAACCCCTACGCGTGCGGGAACACGAACGTCAACGACCACCAGACCATCGGCACCGCCAAGCCGCGCCTGGCACCCGCGATGCCGCTCTACCCCAACGTCCTCTACTTCTGCAGCAACAACGTCTACAACACGGCGTGCGCCACCAGCCTCGACGGTGGCCTCACCTTCACCCCGCAGCGCCCCGCCTACCCCGGCGGCGAGGCCCCCGCGGAGGGCAACGACTGCCAGCCCAGCGCCGACGGGGCCGCCAACTGCGTCTGCGGCGGCCTCTCCGGCCACGTCAAGGGCGGGCCCGACGGCAAGGCCTACCTTCCCAAGGGCCAGTGCGGCTTCGCCAGCGTCGCGGTGTCGGCGGACGACGGCCTCACCTGGAC
>JBHELM010000046.1:0-4153 GCA_046352715.1 Thermoplasmatota archaeon
TTTGCACCCTTGAACTGGTTCGGGCGCTCCGGGTTCCATCCGAAGTTCGTGGGCGGAGCGCGTGCGCCGAGAATGGCACACAGATTCCACAGATTTCACAGACCTGTTGCGGACGCGGCGAACCGCGGATGACGGTCCGAGCAATCCACGCAATCTGCGGTTCGCCGTGCCTGCAGGAAAATCTGAATCTGTGCCATCTGTGGAATCTGTGTCCGCCCTTGTTCAGCGACAGAAAGAGCAGGTCGTTCCATCGCCTCGGCACCGCACAATGCCGCCGGAGCAGGCATTGGACTGGGACGGGGAGGAGCGACCGATGGCCCAGCCGATTCCAGGTGCAAAGCCCGTTTCGTGAAATCCGTGGTTTCGGTTGCTACTTCGCCTTCTTCTCCTCAAGCACCGCGTGCGCCGCCGCCAGCCGTGCAATCGGCAAGCGGTAGGGGGAGCAAGAGACGTAGTCCAAGCCGGTGCGGTGGCAGAACTTCACGGAGTCCGCGTCGCCCCCGTGCTCGCCGCAGATGCCGACCTTCAGGTCCTTGCGGACCGAGCGCCCCTTCTCGGTGCCCATCTGCACCAGTTGGCCGACGCCGGCGAAGTCGATGGTCTGGAAGGGGTCGTAGGGAATCATCTTGGATTCCATGTAGTGGCCGAGGAAGGTCGCCGCATCATCGCGTGAGACACCCAACGTGGTCTGCGTGAGGTCGTTGGTGCCGAAGGAGAAGAACTCCGCCGACTGGGCGATCTCGTCCGCGGTGAGGGCGGCGCGCGGCAGCTCGATCATGGTGCCGACCGAGTAGGCGACCTTGGCGCCCTTCTCCTTGAACACCTGCTCCGCCACCTTGCGCACGAGCGCCTCCTGGTTGCGGAACTCGCTGGCGAAGCCGACGATGGGAATCATGATCTCGGGGTGGACGTCGACGCCCTGGCGCTTGACGTTGACGGCGGCCTCCAGGATGGCGCGCGCCTGCATCTCGGTGATCTCCGGGTAGGTGATGCCGAGGCGGCAGCCGCGGTGGCCCAGCATCGGGTTGGACTCGCGCAGGCTCTCGATGCGCTCCTGCAGCTCGGAGAGGCCGATGCCCATCATCAGGGCCATCTGGCGCTGCTCGCGCTCCTCGTGCGGCAGGAACTCGTGCAGCGGCGGGTCGAGCATGCGCACCGTGACGGGGCGGCTGCCCATCGCCTTGAAGATGCCCTCGAAGTCGGCGCGCTGCAGCGGCAGCAGGTCCTTGAGGGCCTCGCGGCGCTCGCGCTCGTCCTCGGCGAGGATCATCTCGCGCATGTGCTCGATCTTGCCGGGGCCGAAGAACATGTGTTCGGTGCGGCACAGGCCGATGCCCTCGGCGCCGAAGGCGATGGCGGTCTCCGCCTGGTCGGGCTGGTCGGCGTTGGCGCGCACCCGCAGGCGGCGCACCTTGTCGGCCATCTTCAGCAGGCGGTCGAACATCTGGAAGACCGGCGCCTTGGCGGGCTTGAGCGTTTTCTCGACGACGACCTGCACGACCTCGCTGGGGAGCGTGGTGAGCTTGCCCTGCATGACCTCGCCGGTGAAGCCGTCGATGCTGATCCAGTCCCCCTCGCGCACCAGGCGGTCGCCGACGGCGAAGGCGCCGGCGCGGGTGTCGATGCGGAGGCTGGTGCAGCCGGCGACGCACACCTTGCCCATCTGGCGGGCGACGAGGGCCGCGTGGCTGGTCATGCCGCCGCGCGCGGTGAGGAAGCCCTCCGAGGCGTGCATGCCGTGGATGTCCTCGGGGCTGGTCTCGTCGCGCACCAGGATGACCTGCTCGCCGCGCCGCTTCCACGCCACGGCGTCGTCGGCGGTGAACACGACGCGGCCGGTGGCGGCGCCGGGGCCGGCGTTGAGGCCCTTCGCCAGGACGCGGCCCTCCTTGGTGGCGGTGAGCTTCTCCCGGGCGTCGAAGATCGGGCGCAGGAGCTGGTTGAGGTTGTCGGGGCTGACGCGCAGCAGCGCCTCCGTCTCGCTGATGACCCCCTCGTCGAGCATGTCGAGGGCGATCTTGACCGCGGCGAAGCCGGTGCGCTTGCCGGTGCGCGTCTGCAGCATGTAGAGCTTGCCGCGCATGATGGTGAACTCGATGTCCTGCATGTCGCGGAAGTGCCTCTCGAGGCTCTGCGCGACAGCCCGGAGCTGCTTGGCGGCGGCGGGGATGTGGGCGTCGAGCCTTGCGATCGGCTGCGGGGTGCGGATGCCCGCCACCACGTCCTCGCCCTGCGCGTTGATGAGGAACTCGCCGTAGAACACCTTCTCGCCCGAGGAGGGGTCGCGGGTGAAGGCCACCCCGGTGGCGCAGTCCTCGCCCATGTTGCCGAACACCATCATCTGCACGTTGACGGCGGTGCCCATCCCGTGCGGGATGCGGTTGAGGTCGCGGTAGGTGATGGCGCGCTTGTTGTTCCACGACTTGAAGACCGCCTCGACGGCGAGCAGGAGCTGCTGGCGGGGGTCCTGCTCGAACGGCCGGCCGCTCTCCTGCTGGATGTAGGCCTTGAAGTCCCCGCACAGGGACTTCAGGGCTTCGGCCTTGAGGTCGGTGTCCAGCTCCACGCCGAGGCGGGCCTTCGCGGCGGCGAGGCGCTCCTCGAAGCCGTGGTGCTCCAGGCCCAGCACGACGTCGCCGAACATCGTGAGGAAGCGGCGGTAGCTGTCCCACGCGAAGCGGGGGTTGCCGGTGGCCTTGGCGAGCCCCTCGACGGTCTTGTCGTTGAGGCCGAGGTTGAGGACGGTGTCCATCATGCCCGGCATCGACACCGCGGCGCCCGAGCGCACGGAGACCAGCAGCGGGTTCTTGGCGTCCCCGAAGCCGACGCCGGCCTCCTTCTCCAGGCGCGCCAGGGCCTCCCAGACGCTGTCCTCCAGGCCAGCCGGGAACTGGCCCTCCTTCTGGTACTCGATGCAGGCCTGCGCGGTGATGGTGAAGCCGGGCGGGACCGGCAGCCCGATGCGGGCCATCTCGGCCAGGTTGGCCCCCTTGCCGCCCAGGGTCGCCTTCATCGTCGCGTTGCCCTCCGCAAACGCGTAGACCCGCTGCACCGTCTGCGCGGCCCGGGCGCGGGGCGCGGCCTTGGCGGTGCGGGGTTTGGCGGCGCTGGCTGCGGCGCGGGAGGGGCTCACGTTCGCGGCCAAGCTGGGGACGGTGAAAAGCCATCCCACCGTGTCTCTCCCAGGCCAGGGCCGCCAGGGATGGCCCCCGCCTGCATCCTTTCAAGGCATTCCCACAAGCCCTTATATGATGGAGCGTCCAGACCCTGAAGCGTGCGCAAGACCGCCCCTCCTGGCCGCGCCGCCGCGCTCGCGGCCGTCGCGCTGGCCCTCCTGGTGCTCGCCCCGGCGGCCAGCGCCCTCCCCAAGCCCGCGGTCTACTTCTTCCGCGACGCCGAGTTCCCCGCCGGCACCCCCGCCATGCCCGCGGTGAGCGGCATCCCCAGCCTCCCCGGCGAACTGGTGACGCTGTCGCCCCCCGGCCTGCCGGCGGTCAACCAGAGCGACCCCGCCTCCCTGCCCGCCACCGCCATGGACACCGACGCGCCGCAGACCCGCCTCATCCTGCCCGGCCAGGAGATGGCGCTGCCGGTGATGTTCAACTCCAACGCGAGCGCCAACACCGGCCGCATCTACGGCCCCGTCATCACGCTCCTGTTCCTGCCCAAGTCCCCCACCGTGCAGCATGGCAACGTCACCGCCCAGCTCGTCGTGGTCCCCAAGGGCGCCTCGCCGCTGGCGGTCCCGCCGCCTGGGGAGGTCATCGCCTCCACCACGTTCAGCATGGACGCCGGCAACACGACGGAGTTCCTGCCCAACGCCACCTCCCTGGTCCCTCCCAACCCCACCGACCCGCAGGCGGCCCTCGCCTACGTCCAGGGGCAGTTGCTGGCCTACGGCTTCACCACGCTCGCCAGCTCCTACAAGGTCGTCTTCCTGCTCAACGAGACGAAGAGCTTCATCATCGACAAGGCGGTCGACCCGGAGAGCACGGTGCAGATGCGCCTCTCGCTCGCCCCCGGCTCCAGCCCGCTTCCCATCGCTATAGCAGCCGGCCAACCAGTGGCGTATTGGAACATCCTCACCCCCAGCTTCGTGTACGTACCGTGGTACGCCGCCGACCCGCCGCACACCACGCCGACCTCCACCGGC
>JBHELM010000047.1:0-10750 GCA_046352715.1 Thermoplasmatota archaeon
AGCAGGAATTGCTCGACATCGTGGTCGGCCTCGACGGCCTGAAGCAGGCGCTCGGCCACCTGACCTGGACGGAGGAGAAGATCAAGGACGTCTACCGGCAGTGCGCGCGCTCCATGCGGGAGATGCGCAACACCGTGGGCATCCAGGCGCAGAAGCGCCGCTTCTCCGGCCGCTGCTCCAGCCTGATGAACGACGCCGACAAGGCGCTCCAGTTCCTGCGCGAGGCGCGCGACAGGGTGCGGATGCTCCCCACCATCCACCCCGAGTACCCCACCGTCGCCATCGCCGGCTTCCCCAACGTGGGCAAGTCGAGCCTCCTCGCCGCCTGGACCCGCGCCACGCCGGAGATTGCCGCCTACGCCTTCACCACGAAGGCCGCCAACGTCGGCCACTTCCCCATCAAGGCCGCGCACGGCAAGGACACCTTCGTCCAGGTCGTCGACACCCCCGGCCTCCTCGACCGCCCCGCCAGCAGGCGCAACGCCGTCGAGAAGCAGGCGGTCGCCGCGCTGCGCCACGCCGCCGACGCGGTGCTGTTCCTCATCGACATGAGCGAGACCAGCGGCTACACCATCGCGGAGCAGGAGCACCTTTTGGCACAGACCGAGCGCGAGATGGCCGGCATCCCCCTCGTCGTCGCCGAGACCAAGGCCGACCTCCTCAAGTCCACCACGGACCGCCTCAAGGTCAGCCCCGTCACCGGGGAGGGCCTGAAGGAGCTCCAGGAGGCCATCAAGAGGGTCCTGCCGCTGGAGGAACCCGAGCTGGAGCGCGACCCCCTCGAGCTGTGGAAGTCGAAGCGGGACCCGATGTTCGGGGCCGCCGACTCCTAGCCCAGCCCACCGACCGCGAAGAACGCGAAAGCCTTCGGGGAAATTCCCCCGCTAACCGCGGAGGTCGCGGAACCCGCGGAAGACGTTTCCGTGCTCTCCGCGACCTCCGCGGTTCGGCAGGACGCTTTCGCGGCCTCCGCGGTTTGGCAGGAGCGCCTAGTGCCGCATCATGAGCCAGGCCCGCACGCCACCGCGCACGTTGACCGCATCGAAGCCCTGCGCGCGCAGGAAGTCGGTGGCCCGCGCGCTGCGGCCGCCGACGGCGCAGTAGACCGCGATGGGCCGGTCGCGGGGAAGCTCCGCGAGGCGGCGCGGCAACTGGCCCAGCGGGACGAGGGTGGAGTTGGGGAGGTGGAACCCCTCGTGCTCGTCGGGCTCGCGCACGTCCAGGAGGAAGAAGTCGCCCAAGCGCGGCGCCAACTCGTGCACCGGGATGTCGGTGACCTGGGGGGCGTTCCACGGCATCGGGCAGGCGAGGCCGTCTTCCTGCTGGCTCACGCATCCGTTGCACCCCTCCCGCCTCTTGAGGGCAACGCCTTGGGTCTCCTGGGTGCGGCCGTCCCAGAGGAGCAGCCGGCGTTCCATGGCCATCCATGGATTGCCATGGGAGTCCATGGATGGGCCCGCCAGGAGCTTGATGGCCTCCACTGCCTGCATTGCGCCCAGCACGCCCGGAATGGGGCCCAGGACACCCTCCATGGCGCAGGTCGGCGCGGCGGCAGGCGCCGGGCGGAGGCAGCGCAGGCACGGGCCGCCAGGCTGGAAGACCGCAAGCTCGCCCTCCCAGGAGGAGACGGCGGCGTGGACGAGCGGGATGCCAGCCCTCTGGCACGCGTCGTTGAGGGCATACTGCGCCTCCACGTCGTCGGTGCAGGAGAGCGCCACGTCGTAGCCCGCCACCGACGCGCCAGCCCGGAACGCTTCGGGGTGGAGGCGCACCTTCAGGTCGGGCGCGAGGGCGAGGAGGCGGTCGCGCGCCGCCTCCACCTTGGGGCGGCCCACGTCGGCGGCGGCGTAGAGCAGTTGGCGGTGCAGGTTCGACGCCTCCACCCGGTCGAACTCCATGAGGCCCAACGTGCCGACCCCCGCACCGGCGAGGTAGAGCGCGGCAGGGCAGCCCAATCCGCCGAGGCCCACGACGAGGACGCGACCGTCGCGGAGGCAGCGCTGGCCGTCGGCGCCGATGACGGGGAGCTGGCGGGCGAAGCGGTCCTCCACGCTGCGCCGACCACGACCGACTAAACAGGGATTTCGGGGAGTTGGGGGAGACTTGCTCCTGTGCCCATCATCGACAAACCGCGGATTCCGCGGATGGACATTCAATCCGCGTCATCCGCGAAATCCGCGGTTTGACGGAAGGGGAGAGGGGGTCAGGCCGTCGCGTGGCCGCACGCCGGGCAGGCCCCTGCACCCTCGCCGGGGAGCCAGTGTGCGCCGCACGCCGCGCAACTGGTCCCCTCCGCGCGCTTCCCTGGGCGCCAGCCGTTGGCGAACGGCCACGCCACCATCATCGCCACCAAGGCCCCGGCGGGGGCATAGTGGACGAGGTCCATGCGGTGGTCCGCCGTGGCGGCCATGTAGGCGGTGAGGCCGACGGTGGCGACGGTGAGGCCGAGCAGGGCGTAGCCGACCTGGCGGTTCGAGAGGGCCACAGGAGGTCTAGGGTGGGCTCCCCCTTTATGACGTTGTGGTTCGGGAATTTCCTGGGGTTTCAGTGAGTCTACAGCAATTTCAGTGAGAGACGCAGCTTTCTTTCACTGACATCGCATCACAATCACTGGAATTCCAGGGGATTCACCAGCGCCGGGCCACGCGCATCGCGTAGAGGCCCTTCAGGTTGCCCCAGCCGTCGCGCCAGCTCGACAGCACCGGCTTGCCGATGCGGGGGCGGAGGCTCGACGGGACCTCGGCGAACTTCAGCTCCCGGCCCTTGAGGAACTCGATCTTGATTTCCTGGCTGAAGGCCATGCCGTCGCCCAGGGGCTCGACGTCGACCTTCGCGAGGGCGGCGCGGCGGAGGACCCACATCCCGCTCTGCGAGTCCTTGAGCCGCACGGCGAACAGCAGGCGCGCCATGGTGGAGAGCACCCAGTTGCCGAACCGGTGCTTCGCGCTCACCGCCCCGGGCTCCATCTGGCCGTAGCGGTCGCAGCTCACGAAGTCGAGCCCCTGGTCGAGCAGGAGCTGGACGAACTCGTGCGCGCGCTCGAAGGGGTAGGTGCCGTCGGCGTCGCCCGTGACGATGACGTCCCCGCTGGCGGCCTTGAAGCCCTCCTTGTAGGCACGGCCGTAGCCCCGGCGCGGCTCCACCAGGACGCGGGCGCCCCTCGCCTCGGCCTCCTCGCGGGTGCGGTCCTTGGAGGCGCCGTCCACCACCAGGAGCTCCAGCTCCCAGCCCTTGGCCGCGAACGCCTTGCGGTCGACGGCGTCCAGCGTGGGCCCGATGCCCTTCTCCTCGTTGAGGGTGGGGACCAGGATGGTGACCTTCACGCCCCCGCCGACCTTGCAGGCGGCCTAAAACTTCCGGTGGCAGGGGTGGCGGGCGGCGGCCGCGTCACTCGGGAGGCTGGCGCCCGAGCTTGGCGTCGAGGTAGCCCACCAGGCCGGCGCCCATCCGCAGGACGCCCCACACGGAGCCGCCCTGCATGCGGGCCATGCGGCCGAAGCGGTACTCGCTCCACAGGCTGCCGTGCTTCTGGGTGAGCTGCTTGCGGCCGTAGCCGTTCCAGTACGCCTGCCGCAGGAAGCCGCTGATGGAGTCGCGGGCGCGGGCGTAGACGATGGCGTCGGGGGCGTGTGCGATGCGGGCGCCCGCCGCGACGGCGCGGAAGTTGAGGTCGATGTCCTCCGCCGTGACGAAGGTGGGGTCGAAGCCGCCGATGCGCTCGAAGAGGGCGCGGGGGTAGGCGAGGTTGCAGCTCGGCCACGTCGTGTCCTGGCCCCGGTGGGGCAGCTCGATGCGGTGCAGCTTGGTGAAGGCCCAGTAGCCCAGGCGGAGGGTGCGCCCCGCCACGATGCGGTCGGCGTCGCGTCCCCAGGCGGCGACGAGGCGCTCGGCCCAGAACGGGTTGGCGATGCAGTCGCCGTCGGTGAACGCCAGCAGGTCGCCGGTGGCGAGTTTTGCGCCGATGTTGCGCCCCTCGCCGCGGCGGCACGGGCGGCGCACCACCTGGAGGCCCGGCAGGAGGCCCTCGTAGGAGGCGGCGATGCTGGCGGTGGCGTCGGTGCTCATGGCGTCGACGACGATGACCTCGCGCACCCGCTGCTGCGGCACGAGGGAGTCGAGGAGGTGGCGCAGCCCCTTCTCCTCGTTGCGCACCGTGACCACGATGCTCACGGGGCGCTGCACGGCTCCGCCACCGGACGCCCTTTCTTCTGCGTTTGGGGTCAGCGCCGGCCGCTCAGCTCGCGCCACAGCCCGCGCGGGGAGGCGAAGCGCAGGACGGCCTGCACGTCGTCGCGGCGCAGCATCCCCAGCCCCGCCGCCAGGAGGGCGAACAGGGCGGTGCCCGCCGCGCCCCACAGCCCCAGCTTCCAGAAGCGGTCGAAGGCCGCGAAGCCAGCCCAGCGCAGGGCGCCCCACCAGAAGAGGCCCGCTCCCGCTCCCGCCACCGCCATGCGGGCGAGGACCGGGTCCCACGCGGGGATGCTGAACTTGCGGCGCAGGACGATGCGGAGGTAGGCGAACGCGAGCGCCGTGGACAGGAGGGTGGCCAGCGCGGCCCCGGTGGCGCCGAGCCCGAGGCCCCAATCGGGGATGAACCAGAGGTTGAGGGGCACGTTGAGGCCGGCCGAGATGAGGCTGGTGGTCAGGAGGGGCGAGGAGCGGCCGAGGCCCATCACCTTGGTGCCGACGGGGCTGATGGCGGCCACCAGGACCGACCACACGCCCAGCAGCCGCAGCGGGCCGGCGGCACCCAGGAAGCGGTCGCCCACCGCGACGTGCAAGATGGGGCTGGCCAGGGTGGCGAGGGCGGCCCCCGCAGGCACCGCCACGAGCAGCAGGTACCGCTCGGAGCGCTCCAGCGTCCGGCGGGCCTCCGCCTCGCCTCCCGAGTGCAGGAGGGCCGAGAAGCGGGGCAGCAGCGGGATGGACACGGCGGTCACCACCACGAGCACGGCGCTGCCGAGCTTCTGCGCCATGCCGTACTGGCCGACCTCCTGGGCGGTCTTCAGGTACCCGAGCATGACGACGTCGGTGTAGGAGAGGAGGGCGGCCAGGGCGCCGGAGAGGGCGACCGGCATCGCGTAGGCGAGGTACTGGCGGGCGAGTGCCGCGTCCCAGGGGCCGGGGCGGACGCGGTCGCGCAGCCACCACCACGCCGTCGGGAGGAGGGAGGCGAGCTTGGCGACCACGTAGGCGAGCGCCAGGGCGAGGCCGGCCTGGGCGGGGCTCCACGGCGACCCCATCCCGAGGACGCGCGCCAGCCAGGGAGCCAGCCCGCCCACCGGCGTCCAGCGGCCCTGGCTGCCCGCGATGGCGAGCCCCAGCGCCGTCAGGAACGCGAGCGCCAGGACGGTGTCGAGGGTCTTGATGAGCTCCGTGCGGTTGACCTGCTCCCGCCCCAGCCAGGTGTCGGAGGCCAGTTGGCGGGCGGCGACGACGAGCTGGAGCGCCAGGACCGCGAGCAGGATGGGGACGGTGGTGGCGTCGGCGATGGACTTGCCGAGGAGCCCGAACCACACCGCGTAGCCGAGCCCCGCCACGGCCACCATGGCGGCCATCAGGGCGAGGCGGATGGGGAGGTAGACGCCGAGGGCGCGCGCCGGGTCGACGCCGCGGGCGACGAAGTGGACGTGCGCCTGGTTGAAGCCGGCGTTGGTGAGCAGCCCGAGCAGCCCGAGGGCGCCCATGGCGAAGAGGAAGGCGCCGTACGAGGCGGGCTCGAAGTAGCGCCCGATGACCAGGATGCTGAGGTAGCCGAGGGCGCCGCCGACCACCTGGCTGGCCATCACCAGGGAGGCCTTGCGGCCGACGCTGGGGGGGTCCACGGCTCACCCCACCCGGTCGAAGCCGCGCAGGGTCTGGGCGAGGCCGACGAGGAACGCCAGGGCGATGGCGGCAGTCACGGCCAGGACGTACGCCACCGCCCACGCGGGGTTGCCGCCGGCCAGGGTCCAGGCAGCGAGCACCAGCGTGGCGTGCGTGGTGAACATGGCGGTCTCGAACGTGTAGAAGTAGGCGCGGCGCGCGAGGCGGAGCCAGCCCGGCCCCCCGGCGGCAAGGCTCAGGGACTCCTCGTGCGGCCCGCGGCCACGGCCCGGCCAGAACGCCTGCCGCGCGAAGCCCGCGACGTAGGCGGAGTGGAGCAGGAACGCGGCCGCCAGCCCCAGGCCGAGTCCCAATAGGCCCAGGTCGGTGCCGCGCCGCCACGCGATGAACCCAAGAGCGGCGGGGAGGAGCGCCTGCACCACGATGGTGAACGCCCAGAAGTCGGCAAAGATGCCGACGCGGGAGGTGGCGGGGTCCTGCAGGCGGTGGTGGATGCGGTAGCGGGCCACCTCCCCGTCGCAGGCGTCGTGGACGACCCCCAGGTTCAGCAGGGCGAGGCCAGCCCAGAACGGCGTCCCGCCCAGAGGCCAGAAAGCGAGCAGCGCGAACCCTGGGAGGGCCAGCAGGAGGCCGAGCAGGGTGACGGTGAGCGGGGTGAGCCGCAGCGCGACGTAGAGGTAGGAGAGCGGGAACGAGACGACCCTGTGGAGGGGCGCCACCGGAGTCCAGTAGGGCTGCGGGCCGCGCTTGCGGACGATGCCCACGTAGCGTGGGAAGCTCTCCACGGGGAGAGCACAGGACCCGGATTCAAAGGGTTTGGCAGATGGCGCCGCGTCGGTTTGCCAAACCACGAATTGCACGAATTGCACGAACCGGACGGTCCGTCGTGGAAGCCGTGCAATCAGCGGTCCATCGCCTGGGGCGCGGCGCGGCGTCCGTGCGTGAAGAACGGGGCGACCAGAGGGAACAAAAGGGCGAAACTTTCATCCAACCGCCGGCCTTGGCTTCTGAGGAAGCACGGTCTCCGAGTGCATGGCATGGTCGTTCGTCCGCTGCAGCGCTTCCCCCGGTTCATCCGTTACATCGTGCGGCGCAGCGTGACGGGGTATTATCCCCTCCGCGTGCGCCAGGCCCTCCAGGACCGCCGCAGGCTCCGCCGCATCCGCCGCGAGCGCCCGGCCGACGCCCCCGACCCCCTGGTCTCCGTCGTCATCGCCACCTACAACCGCAGCGGCCTGCTCCTGGAGCGGGCCATCCCCTCCGCGCTGCGCCAGACGCACGGCAACCTCGAGGTCGTCGTGGTGGGCGACTGCTGCATCGACGACACGGCGCAGCGGATGGCCAATCTCGGCAACCCCCGGGTGCGGTTCCTCGACCTGCCCGAGCGCGGGGCGTACCCCACCGACCCCCGCAAGCTCTGGCAGGTCGCAGGCGTCGTGCCGATGAACAAGGCCGTCGAGCTGGCGAGGGGGGAGTGGATTGCCCCGCTGGACGACGACGACGCGTTCTCCGACGACCACGTCGCGGCCCTCCTGGAGGCGGCACGCGCCCAGGGCGCGGAGATGGCCTACGGCGTCATCGAGATGGAGCAGCCCGACGGGACGTTCCGGCCGCTGCCCTCCCGCCGGCTGCGCCTCGGCAACGTCACCCGCATGGCCCTCCTCTACCGCAAGGACATCGCCTTCATCGAGAACGACCTCGCGTCGTGGAAGTGGGACGAGCCGGCCGACTGGGCCCTGGTGCGCCGCATGCGCGACGCCGGCGTCCGCATCGCCTTTGTCGACAAGGTGCTGGGAAAGCACTTTGCCGACCGCAGGGGTCGGGAGGCCTGAATGCTGTACATCCTCGGGGCCGGGGCGCAGGCGCGCGAGGCGTTCGAGGTCTGCCGCTCCCTGGGGCGCGCCGGGGACGTGCAGGGGTTCCTGGCGCAGGGGAGCCCGCCCGGCGCCACGCTGCGCGGCCTGCCGGTCCTGGACGCCTCCGCCACCGCCCGCCTCCCCCGCGAGGCCCGCTTCATCGCGGCCATCGGCTCGCCGCTGCGGCGCGGCTTCATCGAGGCCGTCGAGGGGGAGGGCCACCAATTCGACCGCCTGGTGGACCCCTCCGCCCAGGTGGGTGGGAACGTGGAGCTCGGCGCCGGCTGCCTGGTCGGCCCGGGCGCAGTCCTGACCACGGACATCCGAGTCGGGCGGCACGTGCTGGTCAACGTCGGCGCCATCCTGCACCACGACTGCGCGGTGGGGGACTTCTCGACCATCGGCCCGGGCGCCCGGCTGGCCGGCCGCACGGCCGTGGGGCCCGGCGCCTGGATCGGCATGGGCGCCTGCATCCTGGAGGGCGTCACGGTCGGCGCCGGCGCGTTCGTGGGGGCGGGGGCGGTCGTCAACCGGGACATCCCCCCCGCCACCCTCGCCTACGGGGTGCCGGCGCGCCCCGTGCGGACGCTCCAGGAGACCGACTGGAGGCAACTGCTGTGACGGGCGCTTCGCCGGCGTCCAGGGTGCTCCTGCGGATGCGCAGCGCAGCGGGCGCAGGCCTGCGCGCCGCGCGGGCGGTCGGGGGCCGGGTGCGTCTGGCCTCCCCGCACCACCGGGCCATGGCGGCGCGGGCCGCGCAGCGGGCGCCCCTGCGCATCCACATCGGCTGCGGCTCCATCCGGTTCGAGGGCTGGGTGAACGTGGACCTCGGCCCCCCCGCCGACCTGCTGTTGGACCTGCGCCGCGGCCTGCCGTTCCCCGACAGCTCGGCCGAGGCCATCTACAACGAGCACTTCATCGAGCACATGGACTACGCCGACGGCGCGCGCCTGCTGGCGGAGGCCCACCGCGTCCTCAAGCCGGGAGGGGTGGTGCGCCTGGCGACCCCCGACCTGGACCACCTGGTCGGGCGCTACGCCGGCCCGGCGTGGCGGGACCAGGAGTGGCTGCGGCGGCCCGAGTACGCGTTCATCGCGACCCGCGCGACCATGCTCAACGTCGCGATGCGGTGGTGGGGACACCGGCACCTCTACAACGAGGAGGAGTTGCGCCGCCAGCTCGCCGCCGTGGGGTTCCAGGCCATCCGGCGCTGCCCCTGGGGCAAGAGCGCCGCGCCTGCGCTGCGCGGCCGCGAGACGCGCGACGACAGCAAGCTCATCCTGGAGGCGACGAAAGGATGATTCCCGTCACGCGCACGACGCTGCCGCCCCTGCCGGACTACCTGGCCCTGCTGCAGAAGGCATGGGACAGCCGGTGGATCACCAACCACGGCGAGCTGCACAACCAGCTCGAGGCCGACCTGCGCGCCCACCTGCGCTCGCCGCCGGTCCGCCTCCTCTCCAACGGCACCATCGCCATCCACATCGCGCTGCGCGCCCTGCGCCTCAAGGGGGAGGTCATCACCACCCCCTTCACGTTCTCGGCCACCACCAACGCCATCGTGTGGGAAGGCCTCACGCCGGTCTTCGCCGACGTCGACCCGCGCACCCACAACCTTGACCCCGCCGACGTGGAGCGCAAGATCACCGACCGGACCACGGGCATCCTGGCCGTCCACGTCTACGGCAACCCGTGCGACACGGTGGCTCTGGAGGAGCTTGCGCAGCGCCACGGCCTCAAGGTCATCTACGACGCCGCGCACGCCTTCGGGGTGGAGCACCAGGGGCGCTCGGTGCTGGACTGGGGCGACCTCTCCACCCTCAGCTTCCACGCCACCAAGGTGTTCCACACGGTGGAGGGCGGCGCCGCGGTCGCCTCCGACCCAGCCCTCCTGGAGCAGGTGGCCCTCATGCGCAACAACGGCATCCGCAACGAGGTGCAGGTTCTCCTGCCGGGCACGAACGCCAAGCTGAGCGAGATGCACGCCGCGATGGGGCTGGCCCTGCTGCCGGGCATGGAGGAGCGCATCGCCGCGCGCCGCCGCCTGCACGAGCAGTACCGGCGCGGCCTGGCGGGCGCGGGCGTGGAGTTCCAGCACCTCGTCGCCACCCGGAACAACTACGCCTACATGCCCATCGTCCTGCCATCGAACGAGGCCCGCGAGAGGCTGCACCACGCGCTCCTGGCCAAGGACATCAAGTCGCGGCGCTACTTCTACCCCCTGACCTCGAGCGCCGCCTACTTCCCGCCCGGCACGACCCAGGCGGCCAAGGTCCCGGTCGCCGCCAGCCTCTCCGACCGCGTGCTCTGCCTGCCTATGTACGCGGAGCTGGAGACCGCCGAGGCGGACCAGGTCATCGAGGAGACGGTGCGCATCCTGGCCAAGCCGCTCCTCACGCCCTAGCCGGCAGGGCAGTCGCACGCGGCGGCCGGTCCGCGGCCGTGGTGGATGCCGCGCCGCCCGCCCCGCCGCGTCAGCTCCAGGACGCGCCCGCGGCCCCAGCGGGACTGGAACACCGTCTCGCTGCGGGCCCAGGCGTCGCGCAGCCCGCCCCCCGTCGCGGTCTGGAGGTGGACTCCGCGCGCCTCCGTGGCCATGGCCAACTCCAAGCCGGCGTCGAGGGCGCGCAGGCAATAGTCCAGGTCCTCGTAGCCGAACGCGTACTCCTCGTCGAAGCCGCCGATGCGCTCCCGGCACTCCCGCGTGACGAGCAGGCAGGCCCCGGTGACGAAGCCCAGGCGGTGCCGGGGATCGAGGCGGTGGTAGTGGCCCGAGTACGCCATGCCGTGCCCGCGCAGGCGGCGCAGTTGGCGCAGCGCCCACAGCGGCGCCCGGTTGGCGAAGGCGTTGTGCAGCAGGAACGGAAGGGGCCCCGTGAGGTAGCCACCGGCGTGCTGGACCCGGCCGTCGGGAAAGCGCAGCAGGGCGCCCACGACGCCGGCCTCCGGGTGGCAGCGCACGGCGTCGAGCATCTGCTCCACCCAGCCCTCGTCCATGAAGCAGTCGTCGTTCAGGAGGATCCAGGCGTCTGCGTCCGGTGCCTCGTCCATGCCCCGATTGACGCTGC
>JBHELM010000048.1:0-5221 GCA_046352715.1 Thermoplasmatota archaeon
CGAGGGGCTGCCAGGCCGCGTGGCAACCATCACCGGCGGCACCCCCGCCCCGCAGCGCCGCGCCATCCTCGACGCGCTGGGGCACTACGACTTCCTCGTCGCCACGATGGACTCGACCGGCTACGGCGTCGACGGCATCCAACTGCACGCCAGCCACGTCGCCTTCGTGGAGCTGGACTGGACGCCGACGAAGCACGAGCAGTGTGAGGGCCGCCTGCACCGCATCGGCCAGGAGGAGCACGTCAACTCCTGGTACTTCGTCGCCGCCAACACCATCGACCGCGCCATGATGGAGGTCCTGGAGGCGAAGTGGTCGGACATCCAGGGCGTCGTGGAGGGCAAGGGGGAGGACGACTCCGTGTTCCTGGGGAAGCTGCTGCGCTCGCTCGTCGAGGCGCGGGCGTGGGAGACGAACGCAGCCAAGGCTGCTGATTGACGGCCTGCCGAGCAGGGATTGCAGGGATGTCTGCGTTCTCTGCGGATGGGTGTGGTGCGGCGACCGGCGACCGGCGGGGAAACTCCAACGCTCGGGTTAAGGAGGCGCGCCCCATCGCGCCAGCATGGCCAAGAGCGCCCAGGCTGCCCAGAAGACCGTCGCGCAGTCCCTCCCCAAGGGCAAGGCCCGCGCCGACGCCCCGCCGCACGCCGACCTGCTGCGCGCCGTCGGCCTGGAGGGCGCAACGCTGGCGGGGTGCAGCGATGGCAAGTCCTGGTCCGCGTCAGGGCCGCAGCGCACCGTCCGCACCCCCATCAACGGCAGCGTCCTGGCCACCGTGAAGGAGGCGGGCGCGAAGGACTACGACCGCACCGTCAAGGCGCTCGAGGCGGCGTTCCTGAAGTGGCGCACCGTGCCGGCCCCCCGCCGCGGCGAGCTGGTGCGGCAGTGGGGCGAGCGCCTGCGCACCGCCAAGGAGCCGCTGGGCCGCCTCGTCAGCCTGGAGACCGGCAAGAGCCTGCAGGAGGGCCTCGGCGAGGTGCAGGAGATGATTGACATCTGCGACTACGCCGTCGGCCTGTCGCGCACCCTCGGCGGCAAGACCCTCCCGTCGGAGCGCCCCAGCCACCGCATGATGGAGCAGTGGCACCCGCTGGGCGTCGTGGGCGTCATCTCCGCGTTCAACTTCCCCGTCGCGGTCTACGCGTGGAACGCCGCCATCGCCCTGGTGTGCGGTGACGTGGTGCTGTGGAAGCCGAGCGAGAAGACGCCGCTCACCGCCATCGCCGTGCAGCGGATGCTCGCGGAGCTGGCGCAGGAGCACGGCCACCCCGGCATCGCCGGGTTGGTGGTGGGCGGCGCCGACCCCATCGGCAAGCTCCTGGCCGCCGACCAGCGCGTCCCGCTCGTCTCCGCCACCGGCTCGACCCGCATGGGCAAGGTCGTCGCGCAGGCCGTCAGCGCCCGCCTCGGCCGCGCCATCCTCGAGCTGGGCGGCAACAACGCCATCGTCGTCACCCCCAGCGCCGACCTCGACCTCGCCCTGCGCGCCGTCCTCTTCGGCGCCGTCGGCACCGCCGGCCAGCGCTGCACCACGACGCGCCGCCTGCTGCTGCACAAGTCGATCGCCAAGCCGTTCACCGAGCGCCTCGTCGCCGCCTACAAGCAGGTGAAGGTCGGCGACCCGCTCGACCACGCCAACCAGATGGGGCCCCTGATCGATGAGGCCGCGGTGGCGGGCTTCACCAAGGCGGTCGCGGAGGCCAAGCGGCAGGGCGGCAAGGTCCTCTTCGGCGGCGACCCCCTGCCCCAGCTTGGCCCCTGCTACGTCCAGCCGACCCTGGTGCAGGCGCCCAAGGGCGACTTCCCGCTCGCGCAGGAGGAGACCTTCGCGCCCATCCTCCACCTCTTCGAGTACGGCGGCCTCGGCGAGGCCCTCGCGCTGCACAACGGTGTCCGGCAGGGCCTCTCCAGCGCCATCTTCACCACCGACGTCCGCGAGGCGGAGACCTTCCTCTGCGCCGCTGGCTCCGACTGCGGCATCGCCAACGTCAACCTGGGCACCTCGGGCGCGGAGATCGGCGGCGCCTTCGGCGGCGAGAAGGAGACCGGCGGCGGCCGCGAGTCCGGCTCCGACGCCTGGAAACAGTACATGCGCCGGCAGACGAACACCGTCAACTACGGCAAGGATTTGCCCTTGGCGCAGGGCATCCAATTCCACGTCTAGGCCGTCACCAGGGCCCGCGGCCTTGCCGTCGACCTTGCCACCGGCACCGAGGCCACGCAGGGGGCCTCCGCCAGCCCGTCCATCGACGGCTTTCCACTGGAAAACCTGCTGCATCCCCTCCAGGGGCTCCAGGAGAAGGCGGCGGCCCAAACGGCGCCACGGGAAGGCGGGCCGCCCCCCGTTTTGCCCCTGGAAACCAGACTCGTATGGCCACCATCAGGGCCTTACGCTCCTGCATCCCTACACGCCCCCGAGGCTTGTCCCTTTGACCACCCTCCGTCCCCTCCTCGCTGGCCTGGCCAGCGGGTCCGTCCTCCTGCTGCTCCTGGTGCCCAGCGTCGCCGCCGACCTGCGCATCGACACCCGCAGCGGCACCACCTACCGCATCTCCACCCACGGCTCCGCCACCCTCGCCGCGCCGCAGAACACCTCCATCGAGAGGATGTGGGGCGGCTACCTCATCGACTGGAGCGCCCCCGGCTCGGTGTCCAGCGACCAGGTGGTGGGCTACACCATCTACCGCCTCCCCGCCCCCGGCACCGACGGCGCCCTGCAGGTGTTCCGCACCAACTCCCGCGCCACGCTCTTCTACGACAACCCCCCCACGGGCGACTACGTGTACCTCGTGACCGCGGTGCTCGCCAACGGGGCGGAGAGCGTCCCCGCCCGGCCCGCTAGCACCGTCGACGTGGCGAGCAACTACCCGCACTGCAGCGTGGTCAGCATCTACACCTCGCCGCCCTGGTACGACACCAACATCGAGTGCCTGTTCCCCCTCGCGTGACCGCCATGCGCCTCTCCTTCCCGCTCCTGATGGCCACGGCCGTGGTGGCGTGCGTCGCGCACCCCGCGGCGGCCGCCGGCCCCGCCACGCTGGAGGCCACCGTCGCCGGGCTGGTGCTGGAGGGAAGCCTCCGCATCGAGGGCGCCCTCGGCGCGCTCTCCTCGACGGGCCACTTCGACCCCGGCAGCGACACCCCCGCCGAGCTCGCCGCGCGCCTCCTCGCCCCCGCCGGCGACGACCCGCGCGTCGCCCCCACCTCGCTCCAGCTCAAGGCGCGCCACCTGCGGGTGGACACCGACCTGCAGCGCCACTCCGGCTCCCCCTTCGCCGGCCCCTCCGACCAGACCCCCCAGTCCCGCAGCTTCAGCGACGCCGTGGCGAGCGGCCTGCCCGCCCGCGGCGGGTTCGAGTTCTACCTCGCCCCGCTGCCCGGCCGCGACCCGCCCTTGGTGCGCGTCGACGCCGTCCAGGCCCACCTCCAGCCGGTCCCCCTGGCGCCGGCCGAGCCCGACCGCAAGATCACCTCCCCCATCCGCGGCCCCATCCCCCCCGCCCCGGGCCCGGCCACCCTGGCCTCCGGCGGGCTGCGCGCGCTGCACGTCGAGGGCGACCTCGTGCTCATGCTGTGGGAGTGGGACCTGGACCTCGTCTCCGCCGCCACCGTCGTCCACTCCGGCTACACCTACACCGCCACCACACCCTCGATGCAGGGCGTCGACACGGTGGGCAACGGGGAGTCGCGCCAGGTGTTCCTGTACGCCGAGGGCGCGACCCTCGACCTTGCGCTGCCCCTGGACGTCTCCGCCGTCCTGGCCCTGCAGCCCCGCGCCGCCAACTTCGACGGCCGCCTCGTCCTGGAGGGGCCCAGCGGCCGCCTCGCCACCACGGACGGCGAGCGCGCGCTGCGCGACGGCGACTGGCTCGACGGCACCTTCACGGCCGACCTGTCCCAGCCGGACGCCTTCTCGCTCCACACCGCGTTCCAGGGCACCGGCCGCCAGGCGCACCTGGCGGGCCTGACGGTGGCCATCGCCAACCCCGCGCCCTCCTCCGCCGGCGTCCTGACGGCGCTGCTGGCGGCCTCCGGCCTCGCGCTCATGGGCAGCTGGCGCCTGTGGGGCCGCCGCCACCCGCGCGCGGCGTCCTCCACCCAACTGGAGGCCGACGACGAGCTGCGCACGCTGCACTGGCTCGACGAGCGCTCGGAGCAGGCGGCCGTGCTGTGGGACTCCGACCTGATGCGCGCCTTCGAGTGGTCCGCCGAGCGGGCGCAGGGCATCCTGCGCGGCCTGCAGGCCAAAGGGCAGCTGCGCTGCAAGGACGTCGCCCTCGCCGGGGGACGCTCCTCCCTGGGGCACATCGCCCTGACCGCCGCCGGCGCCAACCGGCTGCGCACCGGGGCCGGGGGCAGCGGCGGCGTGGCCGTCGTTGGGCGCCGCTCCCTGCGCCGCCGGGCCGCCGACTTCTAGGGACACCGCCCGCGCAGCCGTCCCGCTGCAAGCCGCTACGCCTATGGGCCCCAGGCGCGTGAAGGCGCCCGTGGACCTGGTCTGCCCGCTCGATTTCCGCTACGGCCGGCGTGAGATGAAGGCCCTGTGGACCGAGGAGGCGCGGCTGCGCTACCTGCTCACCGTCGAGGCGGCGCTCGCCCACGCCCACGCCGCCACCGGGACCATCCCCAAGGCGGCGGCGCAGCGGCTGCAGAAGGTCGCGGACTCCGGCAAGGTCAAGCCCGAGCGTGTCAAGGAGATCGAGGCCGAGATCAAGCACGACCTGATGGCGGTCGTCAAGGCGATGACGGAGGTCGCCGGCCCCGAGGACGGCCGATACATCCACCTCGGCGCGACGAGCTACGACATCATCGACACCGCCAACTCGCTCCAGTTCCGCGACGCGATGGCCCTCCTGCGCGACGGCCTGCGCCGCCTCCGCGACGCACTCCTCAGGCAGGCCGACGCGCACCGGCACACCACGATGCTGGGCCGCACGCACGGGCAGGCGGCGGTCCCCATCACCTTCGGCCTCAAGATGGCCGTCTACGCCTCCGAGGTGGGCCGCCACCTGGAGCGGCTGGCGGAGGTCGAGGCGCGCGTCGCCGTCGGCATGATGTCGGGCGCCACGGGGAGCATGGCCGCCTTCCGCGGCAAGGGCCTCGCGGTGCAGGCGGCCGTCTGCAAGCACCTGGGCCTGCGCCCCGTCACCGCCTCCACGCAGATCATCCAGCGCGACCGCCACATCGAGCTGTTCAGCCTGCTGGCCAACGTCGCGACCAGCC
>JBHELM010000049.1:0-2619 GCA_046352715.1 Thermoplasmatota archaeon
TGCAACATCGTGGCCCCCGGCGGGTTCTGCCAAAAGTGGTGAAGACACCCGAGAAATCCCTTTCCCCTCTCCTTCCCTCTTTCCACTACCACTAGATGTTGTGACCCAATTCGGTGATGGTTGATGCACTCAGAGTCTTCTCGAATGGCCATATGGGGTTTGGAGTCCGAAATGATTCTTATGCGTGAGACGTTGTTGGATTGGTCGAATGTGCGAGAGAGTGCCGACCGACCGTTTCTTGGAATGCTGATTCACGACTATCAATCGCGCCACGGTTGAAGATCATGGTAGTCTTGCCCTTTCTCGGCGTCGGCATCGGCTACCGCTCGGTCCTGCACACCCCCATTCTCCAGTCCCTTCCGGAACTGGATTTCCTCGAGGTCATCTCCGACAGTTTCTTCCGCAACGAGACTCCCCTGCATGCCCTTTCCACGCTGCTTCCCTGCGTGGCGCATTCCCTCGACGGCTCCGTGGGAAGCCACACCGACCCAGCTTACGTCGAGAAGGTCCGGCGCATCGTCGCCGCCATGCAGGCGCCATGGCACTCCGACCACCTCGCGTTCACCCATGCCGGCGGACTGAAGGCAGGCCATCTGGCGCCCATCCCCTACAACGACGAGGCGCTGGAGGTTGTCGTGGGGAACGTGCGCCGTATCCAGGCTGCCGTCCCCGTCCCGTTTGCCCTCGAGAACATCACGATGCCGTTCTACTGGCCGACCAGCACGATGCAGGAGCACGAGTTCCTCTCCGAGGTGGTGGCGCGCACCGGCTGCCACTTGCTGCTCGACCTGGAGAACGCTCGCATCAACGCGGCGAACCACGGTGGCGACGCACGGCGCTTCATCGACAACCTGCCGCTGGAGAAGGTGGCGCAGGTCCACCTCGCGGGTGGCATCTCGGGTTCCGGCTTGGAGCACGACAGCCACAGCGAGCCCGTGGGGGAGGCGACGTGGGGGCTGCTGGAGTATCTGTGCCAGCACGTCCGCCCGCCCGCGGTCCTCGTCGAGCACGATGCGCACTTCCCGCCCTTCGAGGCTCTGCTGCAGCAGGTGCGGCGGGCGCGCTCCATCGTGGAGGCGGCCCCGTGACGCTGGAGTCGATGCAGCGGGCCGTCTGCCTTTTCCTGATGGACCCGGGCTACCGGGCGCGCTTTTTCTCGGACGCTCCCAGCCGGCACGCGGAGCATGGCCTCGCCGCGGAGGAGTTCCTGGCCCTGCGCGCCATCGACCCGGCGAAGCTGGACATCGTGTCGGAAGGCTACATGGGCAAGCGCCTCGACGCGCTCGCGTCGGCCCTGCCCCGGACCTGGGCCATCCTCCGTGGGTTGCGCCCGGCCTTCGCGTCGGACTACCTCGCCGTCGTGCCCCACCCGCGCGACGGTGAGGAGGAGACGGCGCGATTCGCCCGCTTCGTGCAGAGGCTGTCAGGCCTTCCCGAGAATGCGGGCCGGTTCCTGCGCGACCTCGTGGCGTTCGAGCTCCTGCTGCACGCGACACCCGTGGTGCAGCGGCTGTCAGCCTACCGCTATCGACCGGACCTGCGGCCACGACAGGCCGCCGGCACGATGACCCTGTCCACAGAGGGGCCGCTGGAGCTTGCCATGGAGGCCGACAGGGTGCCCGCCTCCTATCCTGCTTCGCCGCGCGACCTTCTCGTGGTGCGGAAGGGGAACCAGATCCTTGCCGAGGCCTTGGGCCCAGAGGCCGGGCGATTCCTTCAAATGTGCGACGGACAAGCCTCTGTGGGCCAGCTTTTGGAGCGGTTCGGGGAAGGCTTCGAGCCGCTGTTGCTGCGCTGGCTGGAGCTCGGAGTCGTCGAGGTGGGCTAGGCCTGGGGCGGGGGCAATGCGGTGTCGCCGGGGGTCGCGCTGGCGGCGGGTGCGGCAACGGCGGGAGGTCCGTGCGCCTGCAGTCGGGCCAGGGTCTGCACCGCCTCGGTGGCGACCTGCTCCGTCTTGGCTAGGGAGCGGAGGATTTGCTTGACCTGCGGGTCGATGAGCGTCGTCCCGTGCGCCATGGCGTGGCGGAGCCCGAGGACCAGCATCACCAGCGGCAGGGTGGTGAAGGCCCAGAACAGCGCCAACGTCTGGCGGGCGGGAGGCGCCGCCCCGCCCAAGGCGCCCGCCACCTCGAGGCCGGCCACCAGGACCGTGGGCGTGGCGGCCGCCAGGAGGAACGCGACAGGCAGCGGCGGAGTCGGCGGCGGGGCCGTCTCCCCACTCATGCGGCCTCACCCCCAGCGATTGGGGCGGAAGCGGGCTGGATGCTACTTCCGGGCAGCCGCACCATCAGCAGGGGGAGGGTGGAGGCAGCGAAGATGGCGCCGGCGACGAGGAAGGCGGTCGACAGCCCGACGGTCATGATGACGGCAGCGATGGCGAAGGGGGCGACGATGCGGGCGAGCGTGAAGGCCGCCGCGTTCCACCCGAAGGCCATGGCGCGGGCCGGCGCGGGCGCCGCGGCCGCCACCATTGCGTTCAAGCTTGGCCGCCCGATGCCGTCGGTGATGCCGAGCAGGGTCCACCCGGCGATGGCCCAGGCGAGGGAGCCCTGCGCCATGAGGACGTTCAGCGCTGCGGAGCCGAGGAGGCTGGCGAGCAGGAGCTGGCGGTGGCGGCCG
>JBHELM010000050.1:0-17535 GCA_046352715.1 Thermoplasmatota archaeon
TCTCCGGCTGGCGCTGTCCCTTTGCTCCTTCTGCAAGCTTCTCTTCGGTTGCTTCGTCGTTCATTGCGTTCGTTGCTCCTTGGTCGGTATCGGGGGTCGAACCCACCAAAGAGGGACCATACCGCGGAGGCCGCGGAACCCACGGAAAGGGCGCATGCCTCAGGTGGACCGCTTGCCCTGCAGCGCGCCCGCGAGCCTGTCGGCCGCCGCCAGCCCCTCCTCGGGGGCGACCGCCGTGGCGAGCGGCACCCAGAACAGGAACGTGGCGCCCTTGCCGGGGCCGTCGCTGCGCGCCTCCAGCCGGCCGCCGTGCTGCTCGACGATGCCCTTGGAGATGTAGAGGCCCAGCCCGGTGCCGCCCTTGCCGGGGACCACGTCGTGCACCTGGCCGAAGGGCTGGAAGAGGCCGGCGGCCTGGTCCGCCGTGAAGCCGGCGCCGGTGTCCTGCACGAGGACGCTGGCCCGCTCGCCGGCGCGCTGCACCTGGACGTGGATGCGGCCGCCGGCGGGGGTGAACTTCATGGCGTTGGAGAGCAGGTTGTAGAGCACCTGCGTCAGGCGGTCGGGGTCGGCCACCATGGGCAGCCCGGGCGGCGTCTCCACCTCCAGGGCGATGCCCTGCTCGATGGCGGCCTCCTGGAAGGTCTCGGCGACCTCGTGCACCATGTGGCTGAGGTCCATGGGGCGGGGCAGGAGCCGCAGGCGGCCCGACTGCAGGCGCGCGGACTCCAGCATGTCGCGCACCAGCAGGTGGAGGCGCTCGACGTTGCGGTCGAGGATCTCGACGTTGCGGCGCGCCCCGGCGTGCGGCGCCTGGCGGACGAAGTCGCGCAGCAGCCGGAGCTGGATCTTGATGGGGGTGAGCGGGTTGCCCAGCTCGTGCGCCGCGGTGCGCAGGAACTCGGTCTTGAAGCGGGCCTGCTCCCGGATGAGGTCCAGCTCGCGCTGGCGGGCCTCGAGGGCGCGGCGCTCGCTCACGTCGTCCACGGTGCCCACGAAGCCGGTCACCTTGCCGGAGGCGTCGCGCACCGGGCTGGCGCGGGTCCAGCACTCCACCACCTTGCCGTCGCGGTGGACGTAGCGGAACTCCGCGACCAGGTCGGTGCCGCTGGCGACGGCGGCGCGCCACGCCTTGGTCAGCGGCTCGCGGTCGTCCGGGTGGACCGCGGCGCGGATGGCGGCGAAGTCGCGGTGGTCGCAGCCGGCAATCTCCTCCCAGCGCGGGTTGGCGTAGTCCACCTGCCCCTGCACGGTGGTGTGGAAGATGCCCAGCGGCGAGCCGTCGGCCAGGACGGTGAAGCGCTCCAGGCTCTCGCGCAGGTCGGCTTCGTGGCGCAGCGCCTGGGTGACGTCCTGGGCGGTCCCCACCATGCGGCCGGCGGCGTCGAGGCGGCCCTCCATGTGCAGCCAGGCGGGGACGCCGCCGTCGCGCAGCACGGGCACGTCCAGCGACAGCCGCGAGTTCTCGGCGATGGCGCGCCGCAGCGCCTCCTGCGCCGGAGCCAGGTGGGCGGGATCGATGCGCGCCTGCAGGGCGGCGAACGGCAGGGGGCCGGGGGGCGCCGGCATGCCGAGCAGGCGGAACATCTCGGCGCTCCCCGTCACCGTGCCGGCGGCGGCGTCGAGGGCCCAGGAGCCGAGGTGGGCGATGCGCTGCGCCTCGGCGAGCGCCTCGTTGGAGGCGCGCAGGGCGGCCTCGGCCTGGTGGCGCTCCGTCACGTCGCGGATGGCGCTCGACACCAGGACCCCCTGGGCGGTGTGCAGCGGGCTCAGGCTGACCTCGACGGGGAACTCGGTGCCGTCCTTGCGGCGGCCGCGCAGGTCCAGCCCCTCGCCCATGGGGCGCTGGCCGGGGCTCCCGGCGAAGGCGGCGCGGTGGCCGGCGTGGCGGGCGCGGGCGGAGGCGGGGATGAGCGTCTCCACGGCGCCGCCCAGCAACTCGTCGCGGCCGTAGCCGAAGAGGCGCTCCACCTGGCCGTTCACGAACACGATGCGGCCCGCCTCGTCGACGATGACCATGGCGTCGGGCGCGGACTCCAGCAGCGCCGCGAAGCGCTCCTCGTGCGCCTGCCGCTCGGTGACGTCGTGCGCGGTGCCGCTGACGCGCAGCACGCGGCCATCGGGCCCCAGGAAGGCGCGGCCCTGGCTGTGCACGGAGCGGACGGTGCCGTCGGGGCGGACGATGCGGTGGTCGAGGGAGAACGGGCGGCCCACCGCGGTGACCTCGCGCAGGAGGGCCTCGGCGCGCGGCCGGTCGCCGGGGTGGATGGCGGCCATCGCCGCGGGGAGCGTGACGGTGGCGCGGCCCCCGTCGCCCACGATGCGGCGCATCTCGGCGCTGCGGGTGACGCGCATGGTGGCCAGGTCCAGCTCCCAGGAGCCGATGTGGGCGATCTCCTGCGCCGCCTCCAGCGTGGCCTCGGCGCGGCGGCGCTCCTCCACCTCGTCGCGCAACTCGGCGGTGCGGTTCGCCACCAGCCCCTCCAGGTCCTGGGCGTCCCGGCGGCGCTCGGTGCGCAGCGCCCCCAGCGTGAGCGTGATGCCGGCCGCCGTGAGGATGAACGACTGCAGCTGCAGGAAGGCGGTGTTGGCCTCGCTGACCTGGAACGGGCCGCGCCCCATCTTGGTGGCGGCGACGGCCAGGGCGTCCACGGCGGCTAGGCAGGCGGTGGCGAAGGCCGGGCTGAGCCGCGTGGCGATCCACACGAGGGGCGGCATGAGCAGCAGCAGGCGGCCCGGCCAGTCGCCCGGCACGCCGGGCACCAGGCCGAAGAGGGCGGCGGCCAGCCCGAGCAGCACCGCCCCGGTCGCGGCGGGCTCCACGGCCCTGCGCAGGGACGCGCGCGGCCAGCGGGCCTGCGCTGCCAGCAGCAGCGGCGGCGCCACGACCACGGCGCCCGCCACGTCGCCCAGGTACCAGGTCCACGCGGCCTGCGGGGCGGCGGCGGGGAGCAGCACGCCGGTGGCCACGAGGGCGCCGATGCCGATGCCGGCGCTGGCGAGGGGGGCGAGCGCGGCCACCCCGAGGAAGCGGCCCACCCTGCCCACCGTGCGGAAGGCGGCGGCGCCGCCGAGGCGGGCCAGCAGGAGCCCGCCGGCCAGCGCCTCCAGGGCGTTGCCCGCTCCCAAGGCGATGGCGGCGGCGAGGGGGGCGGAGCTGGCGTAGTTCGCCGACACCGCGCCGAGCAGGACGCCGAGGGCCGCCGGGAAGCGCCAGAGGGCGACGGCCGCGATGGCGAAGCCGGTGGGGGGCCAGATGGGGCTGGCGAGGGAGCCGGGGAGGGCGAAGAGGAGCCCGAGCTGGGCAAGCCCATGGTAGGCGACGGCCACGGCCGCCACCCGCACCCATGTCCTCCCCTGCCTCCACTCGGAGGAAGGCATCCGCTCCATGTCGGCGTTTCCGTCGGAGGCGGGAGTATTTGGCCTGGGGGAGACAACCTTATATGCAAAAGAGAGGCGGAAACGGGGTCCCACTCGGAGGCAAAAACGGCCCTCCGGCGGCGGATTCTTCAAGCGCAGGCCCTTGGGCGCCGCGATGGACTTCCAGCTCACCGAGGGGCAGCGCATGGTGCGCGACATGGTGCGGAAGTTCGCGCAGGACGAGATCCAGCCCATCGCCGCCCGGCACGACCGCGACCACACCTTCCCCATGGCGACCGCCAAGCGCATGGGCGAGCTGGGCCTGCTGGGCATCACGGTGCCCGAGCGGTACGGCGGGCCAGGCGCCGACTACGTCTCCTTCGCCCTAGTGGCCGAGGAGCTGGCCCGCGCCGACGCCAGCCACAGCGTCATCTTCGGCGCCAACGCCAGCCTCAGCGTCGGTCCCATCCTGAGTTTCGGAAGCGAGGCGCAGAAGCAGGCGTTCCTCCCCAAGCTGGCCAGCGGCGAGTGGCTGGGCTGCTACGCCCTCACGGAGCCGGAGTCCGGCAGCGACGCCGGCAGCCTGCGCACCACGGCGCGCCGCGAGGGCGACCACTACGTCGTGGACGGCCAGAAGCAATTCATCAGCAACGGCGCCGTGGCCGACCTCTGCGTCCTGTTCGCCCGCACCGACCCCGGCACGACCGACGCGCGCGGCGTGACGGCGTTCCTCGTCGACACCAAGTCCAAGGGCTTCAAGGTCGGCCGCAACGAGCACAAGCTCGGCCTCAACGCCAGCACCACCAACCAGCTCTTCTTCGAGGGGCTGGAGGTGCCCGCCGAGAACCGACTCGGCGCCGAGGGCGAGGGGTTCAAGGTCGCCATGGCCACCCTTGACACCGGCCGCATCATGGCCGCCGCCGGCTCCGTCGGCATCGCCCGCGCCGCGTTCGAGGACTCCACCGCCTACGCCAAGGAGCGCTCCCAGTTCGGCAAGCCCATCGCGAGCAACCAAGCCATCCAGTGGAAGCTCGCCGACATGGACGTCGCCATCGAGGCCGGCCGCAACCTCTACCTCAAGGCCGCCTGGCTCAAGGACCAGGGGCAGCCCTACACCCACGCCGCCAGCCGCGCCAAGCTCTACTGCTCGGAGATGGCGATGAAGGCCACCATCGACGGCGTGCAGATCCACGGCGGCAACGGCTACACCAAAGACTACGCCGTCGAGCGCTACATGCGCGACATCAAGATCTTTGAGATCTTTGAGGGAACCTCAGAGGTCCAGCGCATCGTCATCGCGCGGCACGTGCTGGGGCAATGAATTCGTGAGATTCGTGGTTGGTTGGGAATCAGAGGGAAGAAAGGAAAGGCGCCGCTAGGTGCAGACCGTCGCCACCGCGCCCCCGACGTGGGGGACGTAGGCTGGGACCGCCGGGCGGCGGTTGGCACAGGGCGGCCACCGGGTTGGGTGGGTTGTGGCCCACGTCGACGAGGTCGCACGCCCAGGTGGCGGGGTCGGCCGCGGATGTGCCAGGGCAAGCCTTGCCCAATCGAACCCCTTTCAAACCCGCGCCTCCTGGACGTCCTGGATGCACAGGGAGTGGGACACGTGAGCGCAGCCAAGGCCCAGGCCACCCTCGACGGGGCCAAGGCGCCCAAGCGCAAGGCGAAGGCTCCCATCGCGGAGGCGCTGGCGCTCGGCCAGAAGGAGATCTCGGTCGCCGAGTTCTTCGAGCGCAACCGCCAGATCCTGGGCTTCGACTCCCCCATCAAGGCGCTCATCACGGCCATCAAGGAGGCGACCGACAACTCCCTCGACGCCTGCGAGGAGGCAGGCATCCTCCCCGACATCGACGTCCAGGTCCACAAGGGCGAGCACCCCGACGAGCTGCGCGTCACCGTCGAGGACAACGGCCCCGGCATCGTGCAGCGCCAGATGCCCAACATCTTCGCCCGCCTGCTCTACGGCAGCCGCTTCCACGCCATCCGCCAGAGCCGCGGCCAGCAGGGCATCGGCATCAGCGCCGTCGTCCTGTACGGGCAACTCACGACGGGGCACCGGGCCACCGTCACCTCGAAGATCGGCGTCGGACACCCCGCCGTCCGCATGGAGCTGGGCCTGGACACCAAGAAGAACCAGCCGGAGGTGCACTCCACCGCGATGGACGAGGCGTGGACGAAGGACCACGGCACCCGCATCGAGGTCACCATCAAGGCCAAGTTCCAGGGCGGCCGCCAGTCGGCGTACGAGTTCCTGCGCAGCACCAGCATCGTCAACCCGCACGCCCGCATCACCTTCCTCGACCCGACGGGGCAGGTGACGGTCTTCGAGCGCGTCACCGACGAGGTGCCGCCGCCGACCCGGGAGATCAAGCCCCACCCCTACGGCACGGAGCTGGGCACCATCCTCAAGATGGCCAAGGACGCGAAGGAGCGCAAGCTCACCACGTTCCTCACCGACCAGTTCAGCAGCGTCGGCACCGACACCGCAAAGAGGATCCTGGAGGCGGCCGACCTGGAGAACGTCGACCCCAAGGAGCTCAAGCACGACGAGGTGCGCCGCCTGCACGAGGCGTTCCCCAAGGTCAAGATCATGGCGCCGCCCACCGACTGCCTCTCCCCCATCGGGGAGATGCTGGTGCGCCGTGGCCTCAAGAAGGAGACCGAGGACGTGTCGCCTGAGTTCATCACCACCGTCACCCGCCCGCCGTCGGTGTGGGGCGGCCACCCATTCCAGGTGGAGGTCGGCATCGTCTACGGCGGCAGCCTCCCCGCCGAGGAGTCGGTGCGCATCCTCCGGTTCGCCAACCGCGTCCCGCTGCTCTACCAAGGCGGCGGCTGCGCGAGCACGGTGGCGGTGCAGGACGTCGACTGGCGCCGCTACGGCCTCGACCAGCGCGGCGGCAAGGGCTTCCCCAACGGCCCCGCCATCGTCCTCGTCCACGTCGCCAGCACGAAGGTCCCCTTCACCAGCGAAGCCAAGGAGGCGGTCGCGCCCATCGAGGAGATCCACAAGGAGATCAAGCTCGCGCTCCAGGAGGCCGCGCGCTTCCTCGGCCGCCACCTGGCGAAGAAGGCCAAGCGCGCCAAGGTCTCGGAGAAGTTCACCCTCGTCAGCAAGATTCTCCCGGAAATCAACAAGAAGGCCGCCTCCGTCCTCGGCAAGCCCGAGGTGGACCTCGCGCCCATCGTGTGCAAGATCATGGACGTGGTCTGGATCGAGGACCCCGTCGTGGAGTACAAGAAGCTCGAGGGCCAGGTGCTCGCCCCCGAGGCGCCGAAGGTCCAGAGGGACGAGCCGAAGGCCGAGGACAGGCAAGAGCCTCCCGCCAAGAAGGGCAAGGGGAAGAAGGCGGACAAGGACGGCAAGGGCACCCCCACGCTGGACGCGTTCGAGGCGCCGCCGCAGGAGGCGATGGCCGAGGCAGGCGTCACCCCTCCCCTGGAGCCGCCGAAACCCCGCCAGGCCTACCTCGCCTCCTCCAAGCTCAGCCTCACCAACTACATGATGGGCTCCAAGAAGTTCCGCCTCTACATCGTCCTGCCCGACCGCGCCGTCTTCGCCGAGGCCGACCCGAAGCCCAAGACCGCGCATGACCGCTACCTCATGTGGGAAGTCCCGGCGCTCAAGCCCACGGAGAAGCTGATCCTCAGCTACCAGGTAGCCGGCGTCGACAAGGGCGGCATGGACGACGTCGAGACGTTCGTCGAGGGCATCAATGAGATTCATGTGGTTGGAGCCGACCCCTGGCACGGAGGCGAGTGACGATGCCGGGGAACCACGAATTTCACGAATTGCACGAATTTGGGCTAGATGGGCAATTGCTCCGTGTAGACTGGGCCGACGAAGCGTCGGAACACCAGCGAAGCCTCGCCGAAATTCACGAGGAGGCCAACGGGGAGCCGCGAAGCCTTCAGGTAGTGGATGATTTGTGCATGCTCCACGGCGCCCATGGCAGTTTGGGCCTTCAGTTCAACCAAGACCTTGCCATCGCACACGAAATCAGCCCGATACACGGTGGGGAGGACCCGGTTCCTGTAGGCAACGGGGATTGCGGCTTCACGCTCGAAGGGAATGCGACGGTCGTTGAAGGCGAATTCCACAGCATCTTGGTACGATTTCTCCAGGAATCCTGGACCCATGTCGGAGTGGATGTCTTGCATGGCGCCAATGATGGCGTAAGTCAGGGGGGATGTGTTTTCGTCCAGCACGAGCCCCCGACCGCCGGGCAGATGTTTGAAGGGCGTGGACCAATGGTTGGCTTCGTGCAATTCGTGAAATTCGTGGTTCCAGGAGGGGCGTAAATGGCTGAAAAAGGCAAGCGCGACACGAAGGCCCAGCGCGAGGCCCAGGCGACCAAGTCCCTGGACGGCATCGCGGACACCATCTACAAACACCTCAAGTCGGCCGCCATCCCCGAGGTGCAGCTCAGCAGCCGCAACAAGGGCAACATCGTCTTCGACGACCGCCACCGCGTCTGGAAGTACGGCAGCGAGTTCACGACGCGCTCCGCCAAGTCGCTCGACGGCGCCTACATGCTGCTGCGGACGATGTACCTCACCGACTTCATCAAGCAGATGATCGGCGAGAACAAGTCGTCGACCCTTCGTGAGATGTACTACATCAGCGAGGGCTGGGACCTCGCCAAGTTCCACTCGCAGGACGAGTCGGACCTGCTGGCCGAGGACCTGGAGGTGATGACGGGCTCGATGCGCGAGGACTTCAAGCTGCGGCCGGAGGAGAACGGCGCCGCGATGATCGGCAACCTGCAAGTGGTCGAGACGACGCGCAGCGGCGAGCGGCGCACCATGCACTGCCAGGACGACGTGGGAGACTCCGGCTACAACATCCCCTACAACGTGGAGCCGGACCGCCTCCAGTTCAAGAACGTCAAGTCGGACTTCGTCATCGCCATCGAGACGGGCGGCATGTTCGCGCGCCTGGTGGAGAACGGCTTCGACACGAAGCACAACTGCACCCTCGTCCACCTCAAGGGGCAGCCTGCGCGCTCGACGCGCCGCCTCATCAAGCGCCTCAACGAGGAGGCCAACCAGCCGGTCATCGTCTTCACCGACGGCGACCCGTGGTCGTTCCGCATCTTCGCCAGCGTCGCGTACGGCGCCATCAAGACGGCGCACATCTCGGAGTACCTGGCCACGCCCACGGCGCAGTTCCTCGGCGTCACCCCGTCGGACATCATCAACTACGACCTGCCGACGGACAAGCTGACCGACCAGGACGTGGAGGCGCTCAAGGCGGAGCTGGACGACCCCCGCTTCGACGACGACTACTGGAAGGGCGAAATCAACCTGCAGTTGGAGATGAGGAAGAAGTCGGAGCAGCAGGCGCTCGCCAAGTATGGGCTGAACTTCGTCACGGACACCTACCTGCCGGAGAAGCTCCAGGCGATGGGCATCCTGAAGTGAACCCGCCTCCCCGCCTGCCAAACCGCGGATGACGCGGATGTGCCATCGCCTAAGAGCAAGACCGCTTCATCTCAATCCGCGTCATCCGCGAAATCCGCGGTTCGCCGAGCCTTGAGCAAGAAATCAGTCCCCGAACTCCCCGCAATCCCTGTTTGGTAGGGAGTTAGCGCCGGGCCTCGGCGGCGACTTGGTTGAGGTGCGCGAACAGCGGCGCAGCCAGCGCGGCGGTCGCGCGCCCCGATTTCGTCAACCGGTACTCCGTCCGAACGGGCGTGGCGTCGACGACGCGGCGCTCCAGCAGCCCGGCCGCCTGGAGGTCCTTGAGGCGCGCGGCGAGGGTGCGGCTGCTGAGGCCCAGCAGCTCCTGCAGCCCCGTGAAACGGGCTGTGCCGGCGGAGGCGACGGCGTAGAGCACCTCCATCGCCCACGGCTGCAGCAGCAGTTGGCTGGCGGCGAGGGAGCGGCGCACCCAGGCAGCCTGCTCGGCGGGGGTCCGCTTGGCCAGGAACTCGCCAACCTGGAGGCTGAAGGCGCTGGAGGCCTTGACCGCGGCGCGGAAGCTGGCCTGCGCCGGGGCGTCCAGGAGGGGGCAGTCCGCTTCGTCGCACAGGCTGGCGCGCACTTCCGCGGGAGAAAGCGCCTGTTGCTGCTGCACGGGTCGGCTTAACTTCCTCTTGGATATGGACTTTCCCAAGGAAAGCATGGCTGCCCCCTACGCCGACCTGGCCCCCTTCCTGCCCCCGCCGCTCCCCGGCCGCCTCGAGCGCCGCCTCGCGGGCCTCCTGGTGCGCGCCACCCTGTTCCGCCGCCGCAGGGCCGGCGCGTGGGAGGTCCCGGCGGACCTGCCGCACCGCGACCTCACGTTCGAGGGCAACACCGGCGCCCGCATCGCCGGCCGCCACTTCCCCGCCCCGCAGGCGACCGCCCGCGGCGTCGTCGTCCTGGCGCACCCCGACCGCCGCTACGGCCAGCACTGGTTCGTGCGTGAGGGGTGGGTCGCGTGGCTGCGCGGCGAGGGCTACGCATGCCTGACGTTCGACTTTTCGCAGTACGGCCGCAGCCGCGGCGGCTCCACCTACCTGTTCGAGGACCTCGCGGCGGCGGCGCGGCTGGCGCGGGGGCTGGAGCCGGGCGTGCCCGTCCACGTCGTCGGCCTGAGCATCGGCGCCTTCTCCGCCGCCAACGCGAGCCCCGACCTCGACTTTGTGCAGGGGCTCGTCCTGGAGTCCCCCTACCCCAGCTTCGGCTCCTGGTACGCGGGGGACGGGCACCGTTTCGGCAAGGCGGTGATGCGCGGCTTCGACGGCGCGTTCCCGCGCACGGCGCGCCTCATCCAGGCGGACCGGCGCATCGCGCAGGCGAAGGCGCGGCGCATCCTGGTGGCCGCCACCCGCGACGACGAGGTGACGCCCGTGGCGCTGACGCGGCAGGTGGCCGACGCCGCCCCCGCCGGGCGCACGACCTACCTTGAGGTGCGGGGGCGGCGCCACCTTGAGCTGTTCCAGGAGCCGGCGTACCGCGAGGCTGTTCTGCGGACGCTTGGCTGAGTCCCTAGGCGAACGGGTCGGGCGAGCCCTTGACGAAGGACCAGTCGGCGGGCAGGGGCAGGTAGTAGGAGACCGAGACGAACTCCTGGAAGTCCTGGTTCAGCACCGCGCCCACCGGGGTGGTGGAGGGGGAGGCCCAGGTGAAGGTGGAGGCCTTGGTGGTGGCGTTGAGCCCCAGCGCCGCCAGCGCGTCGCCGTCCATGCGGCCCAGCAGTGGCGAGGCGCCCTCGAGGCTCAGGAAGGTGTCGCCGCCGCAGGTGGGGTCGCATTTCCAGTTGGTCGAGACGGGGGTGTAGAACGCCTTGCCGGATTCGGAGGTGGCCTCCCAGAACTGCTCGACCACGAGGCTCTGGGCGGCGGGTCCGTCCACGCTGAAGTCGAACTGGACGTGGTTGTTGGCTTGGCCGCCGACGCGGCCGCACGGGACGGGGTCCTGCACGCAGGGGGTCCCGACGCCTTCGCCGCACTCCTCGGACAGGATGCCGCCCGCGGGGGTGAAGACGTTGGTGGAGCAGACGATGAAGCCCTTGAACTTCAGCGTCTGCAGGTAGGGCTTGGCGAACACGAGCTGGGTGAGCTGGATGCGGGTGACGGGCGGGACGGTGCCGGCCTTCACGTCGACGCTCTGCTGCTGGGCGTCGTAGAGCGGCTTGCTGGCGCGCAGGAAGTAGGTGCCGGGCTTGAGGCCGCCGAGGGTGAAGCCGCCCGCGTCGTCGGTGGTGAGGTTCTTGGCGAAGCCTTGGCCGGTGACCGCGACGGTGGCGCCCTTGAGCGGCCGGATGGCCTGGTCGACCACAACGCCGCGCACGCCACCCGTGCTGTCCGTCACCGGGACGTCGCCCGGGTCCGGGAGGCCCTTGCCGGGGTCCGTGAGGTCGGCGGCGCAGCCGGCCAGCAGCAGGCTGGCGAGGATGGCAAGGGCGAGGGCCTTCATGCGCGCTTGACCGAGGGGGCGCCACATAAAGTTGGTGTTCGGGCAGGGAAGCTTTTGGATTCCCAAGGATGCTGGACTGGATGTCCATTCATCTGCTCCGGCCCGCCGCCAAACCGCGGAAGCCACGGAACACACGGAAGCGCAAATCTTCCGCGGCTTCCGTGGCCTCCGCGGTTCGTGGGGGTTCAGGCTAGACCGACCGTACACTCCACCGGCCCGGGCTTGGCCACGGCGGGCTGCAGGATGCGCACGGCGACCCCGAGGCAGGTGCCGTCGGTGCCTGGGCTGGCGCCGTAGGGCTTGATGGAGGTGCCGGCGTGGCGCCCGCCGTCGCACGCCTGCCCGACCTTGTAGTCGTGGCCGCCGCGCTCCAGGTAGAGGGTGGTGCCGTCGCCGTGCAGCCGGTCGCCCGCCCGCAGGGTGAGGTGGTCGGGGACCCCGTCGGGGCCGAGGTGGGGCGGGACCGCGTCGAGGCCGGCGAGGCAGTTGTCGCCCATCGCCGCGGCCAGCGGGGCGGCGAGGTCGGGGCCGAAGAAGACGGTGCGGGCGCTGCCGGACCACGCCGCGAGCCGCTCCAAGGCGGCGGGGGAGGCGCCGAAGTCGCCGTGGCCGCCCTCCACCAGCAGCAGGCCGGGCGCCTGGCCGGGCACCACAGGGGCGAGGGCGTCGATGGCGGCGAGCGGGCCGGGCATGGCGCGGCTGGCGGCGGCCACCAACTGGAGGCCCCACTCGTGGCTGGTGTCGGTCTCCGAGTAGCGGATGTGGGTGCGGCTGGAGCGCTCGTGCGCGACCGCCACCACGGAGGGGCCGTCCTCGACGGCGCCGAGGTAGCGCACCCGCTGCGCCAGCGTCTCGCCGAGGAGGCGGTCGCCCTCCTGGAGGGTCGGCTCGATGGCGGAGCCCTCGAAGAACTCGTTCCAGGTCGCCACGGCCACCTGGGTGGGCGGGTGGCGGAGCGCGGAGTCCCACGACAGGCCGTAGAAGCTGCGGCCGCCGACCGTGGGCGGGATGCGGAAGCCGTCCGGCCGGTTCACCGTGTCGTCGTAGGAGGGCGCGATGCCGATGACGGAGGCGCGGCCCCGCCCGGCGGCGAAGGCAGTGAGCCAGGTGTTGCGGTCCTCCCACACCTCGAACGTGGGCAGGAACGGCTGCCCCTTGTGGTTGCCCCAGGTGAACGACGGGCTGTAGATGAAGGCGCCGTCGAACACCTCGAGGCCGACGAGCGCCTTGGCGGTCCCGGCGGAGAAGTCGGCGTCGTCGTTGTAGGCGTCGCCGCTCACGAGGTAGAGCGGGCCGAGCTCGCGCTCCAGGTCGGAGCGCAACTGGACCCAGAAGCGGCGGTGCAGCTCCAGGTGCGCCTCGCGCCACGTCGAGGCGGCGGGGGACTCCTGGAAGAAGCCGGGCTTGATGGACTGGGGGTAGTGGCGCAGCACGTCGGCGACGGTGGGGCGCAGGGCGGAGTCGTTGAACCGGCTGCGCAGCTCCTGCACGGGGAAGAGGTCGAGGACGGCGCGGGCGAGGTCCTCCTGGTCCTCCCTGGCGAAGCCCATGCCGGAGACGTAGGAGTCGTAGAAGTAGACCACGGGGCGCCCGTCGATCCGCAGCGTGGCGGGGTCGGAGAGCAGCGGCTTGAGGTCGAGGACGAACGCCTCGATGGCGGTGCGGGTGCCGTTGTCGAGGCGGTAGGCGGCGTAGGGGACGCGGACGCCGGTCTCGTTGGTGGGGCGGTGGGCGGGCTGGTCGTAGACCTGGTTGAGCTCGATGAGGGGCGCCACGCGCAGCCCCGCCTTGCCCGCCTCCTCCTGGAAGGTGCGGTAGCGGTCGTACTCGCCGCGGTGGTAGCTCACGATGGCGGTGTCGATGCCGGCGCCCACCATCTGCGCCGCGTGGTCGCGCGCCACGCCGCGGGTGTTGGTGTAGTAGCCGATGGCGGGCTGCTGGCTCACGGCGGGCCAGTTGCCGTACGGGATGCCGGGGTCGTGCGCCGGGTTGTGCCACCAGAGGTAGTAGAACGCGGCGACCTTGGGCTCGGGGTGCGCGGGGTGGAACCCGTCCTGGGGCGCGGCGGAGGCGCCGAGGGCGGGGACGAGGCCGACCACCAGCAGCAGCGCGCAGGCGCTGGCGATGGGGGCGAAGTGGCGGCGCACCGGGCGGCCGGGGTCGCTGCGCAGCTCCTTGGCGACGAGCTGCCCGCCTAGCACGCCCAGCCCGATGAGGGTCCCGGCGATGGTGAACTCCAGCGTGCCCTGCCACGCCCGCCAGAAGCCGGGGGCCTCGTCGCGCAGGTTCTGCGCCACCACGTCGACCGGGTCGCCCAGCAGCGGCATCGCCACGTCGGGGGGGAGGAAGGTGAGGAAGTGGAAGCCGCCGAGGGCCACCACGACGGCGAACAGGGCGGGGGTCCAGCGGGTGAGGAAGTGGCCGAAGCGCTGCAGCTCGTGCACCTGGTCCAAGATCAGCAGCGGCGCCACCACCATGACGAGGTACTGCTCGTTGAGGACGCGGTTCCACACGAGCACCGCGATGCCGGCCAGCAGGGTCAGCATGAGGCTGGTGCCGCGGGCGCGCAGCCGGGTGGCGGCCCAGCCGACGAGGAGCAGGCTGGCGCACATCAGGACCAGGCTGGTGACGGAGATGGCGTGCGGCGACAGCAGGCGCAGCGGCCACAGGGTCCACGGGGTGACGCCCTGCGGCAGGCGGGCCAGGTGCATGCCGACGGATTGCTGCCAGAAGCCGGCCGGCTGGGTGAGCAGGAACGGCAGGACGATGGGCGCCGCCGTGGCCAGCCCCGCGGTGACGCAGCGGCGGAACGCCCGCCAGCCGTGCCGGTCGAGCAGGTAGGGGACGATGGGCAGCAGCAGGAGCGCGGGGAAGGGCTTGATGAGGGTGGCGAGGGCGACCAGGGCGCCCGCCTTGCCGGGCTTGCCGTTGCGGTAGGCCAGGATGCCGCCCATGTAGAGCGCCATGAGGGCGGTGTCGGTCATGCCCCAGGCGCACCCCACCAGGAGGAGGAACGGGTTGAACAGGAAGCGGCGCTCGACCTTGCGCACCTCGTCCTCGGGGCTGCCCAGGCGCTTGGCCCACGCCCCGCCCACCGCGGCGAGGGAGAGGGTGGCGAGGACGAGGGGCAGCTTCAGGAGGATGCGCAGGAGGGCGTTGACGAGGAACGCCTGCCCGGCGGGGACGGTGCCGGCGACCGAGCTGCCGTCGAGGCCCAGCAGGACTGCGGGGGCGTAGGTCGCGGCCATCGCCAGCAGCGGCAGGGGCGGGTAGGCGTACCACTGCGTCTCCGAGTCGGCGGGGTTCAGGAAGGCGTAGAAGGGGCGCTGCTGGGCGACGGTGTAGGGGCTGTGGCCGTGCAGGAACTGCCGCACGGCGGTCTGGAAGACGAAGCCATCCCAGTCGTGCTGGAAGAGCGCCGCCAGGAGCAGGCCCAGCAGGAGGGCCAGCAGGTAGTCGCGCCGCCACCAGGCGGGGCGCCGCCAGGGCACCGGAGGCGGGTCGGAGGCGGTCCCAGGGCCGGGCAACGGGAAAAACGACTTGCCCCGTCGCCTTGAAGGTTGTGGGCCGTGCATGGCAGCCCGGCCCCCTGGGGGACCTTGGGCCGGGGGCGCGGGGCCAGGGTGGGCGCCGAGGCTTGTTTTCCCATTCATTTGCAGGTTCTTTGCGGCTGAAAGATGCAGACACGGCGCCCGCGGCATCTGGGGCGCAAGTCCCACCGCCATCTTGATGGACCCGCCCCGAGTCGGCGCGGCGTGGCCCGCGAGTCCCAGGCGCAGCGGCGCGAGCGGGCCCGGGCCATCGAGCGGGCGCTGGCCAAGGCCTACCCCGAGTCCACCACGGCCCTCGACTACGGCTCCCCGTTCCAGCTCCTCGTCGCCACCGTGCTGTCGGCGCAGACCACCGACGTCGCCGTGAACCAGGTGACGCCGGGCCTGTTCCGGCACTGGCCCACCCCGCAGGCGATGGCCAAGGCCAGCCCGGAGGCCATCGGGGAGGCCATCAACTCCATCGGGCTGTGGCGGGCGAAGGCGAGGAACGTCGCCGGCCTGGCGCGGATGCTGGTGGAGGAGTTCGACGCAGAGGTGCCCAAGAGCATCGAGGAGCTGGTCCGGCTGCCGGGGGTCGGCCGCAAGACCGCCACCGCCGTCCTCGGGCAGGCGTTCCGCATCGCGGCCGGCATCACCGTGGACACCCACATGGTCCGCATCAACAGCCTCCTCAGGCTCACCAAGGGCACCGACCCCGAGCGCATCGCCCGCGACCTGGAGGCGCTGCTGCCGCCGGAGGCGTGGACCTCCTACACCCACCGCGTCATCGACCACGGCCGCCTGGTGTGCGTGGCGCGGCGGCCCCGCTGCGGCGTCTGCCCCCTCAACGCGCTGTGCCCGAGCGCGTTCAATCCCAAGGTCGGCTACAAACGGGAGAACGACGAGCGGGAGCCGGCAAGCGCGAGGGGCTTGAGCTGGCTGCGTTCAGGGGCTGCGCCACAGGTACGTCCAGGGGCTGCGCCACAGGTACGTCCAGGGGATCCGCCGCAGTCACGTTCAGGGGCTCCGCCACAGCCACGTTCAGGGGCTGCGCCCCGGGGGCGGCCGGAGTGAACCCGGTCCTGCGCCCCGCCCGCAAGGAGGATTTGGCCGCCGTGCGCGCCCTCCTGGAGGAGGCGGACCTGCCGCTCGACGGCCTCGACGCGTGCGCCGCTGTCTGGGTCGCCACCGTCCAGGAGAGCGTGGCGGGCGCCGTCGCATTCGAGCGCCACGGCACCGTGGGGCTGCTGCGCTCCCTCGTCGTTGCGCCCAAGCACCGCAGCCACGGCGTCGGGGCACGGCTGCTGGTGCGCGCCGTCCGCAGCATGAAGGCGGCCGGCCTGACCGATGCCTACGCCCTCACCACGACCATCGCGCCGTGGCTCGCGCGGGAAGGTTGGGTGGAGCGGCGGCGGAACGACTTGCCCAAGGACCTCTCCGCATCGCCAGAGTTGCAGGGCGCGTGCCCGGAGGACGCCAAGGCGTTCCACCTCTCCCTCGTGGCCAGGGTCCAGCCCGGGACGGGGGCCTGATGGAGACCGGCGAGCTGCGCGGCCTGCGCTACCGCTGCCTCGAGGGGTGCGGGTTCTGCTGCACCTTCACGCCGGAGGTCGCGCACGACGAGCTGGCCCGCCTGCGCCAGGCGTTCCCCAAGTTGCCGGTGGCACGCGGCGAGGCAGGCGGCCTTCACCTTGCGTTCCAGGGCGGCTGCGGCGCCTGCACCCTGCTCTCCCGCCGCGCCTGCACCGCCTACGGCCTGCGACCCGCGCACTGCCGCTACTTCCCGTTCCACGTCTACTTCGGCCGCCGCACCGAAGCCTACGTCAACCGCACCTGCCGCGGCGTCGAGCCGGACCCGGTCGGCGACCTCATGGCGGAGTTTCAGGCGCAGGTGCTCGCCGTCGCCAAGCCGCACGCCATCGCGGAGCACGAGCGGCAGGCGCGCAAGGTCCACAACCAGTTCTACGCCAACGCGCAGGCGGCGGGACTGTGGGGCGACGTGGACGCCGCCGCGGCCCGCGCCCTGGCGGAGCCCAACTTGTGGAAGGACGCCGCGTCGGAGGAGGCTTGGGCGGCGGCCCTGGAGCCGTTCGCGCAGGAGGAGGTCGTGGCGCGGCCGTTCCACCTGGCCGCCGACCTGCGCTGGCTCACGTTCGAGGCCAGGGGCGGCCGCACGCTCCAGCCGCTGCGGATGGAGGAGGACGGTTCGCTCGCGGCGGAGGGGCCCGCGTTCGAGGTGGAGCCGCCGGCGCTCCAGCCGGCGACCCTGGCGCAACTCCATGCGGTCCTGTCGCGCATGGCTGGCCGCGACCACTTCGCGGGCACCGTCTTCGACGCCGTGGACGCGTCGGACTACACGGTCCCGGTCGAGGTGGCCGCCGCGCAGCGGGTGCGGGAGATGGCGGCGGACCTGCTCGTGCGCTGCGCCATCCTGCTCAGGCTGGGCGTGCCCGAGGCGGAGCTTGCGGCGGAGGCGGAGCGGTTCTACGACGCGGCGTTCCTCGACGCTCCGACCATCGGCGGCTGGCTGTAGCCAACGACCAAACCACCGATGCCCGGACCTTCTGGCCGCGAACCCGCGAAATGGAGGAAGTTTCCTGGTCTTCGCGCCTTTCGCGGTCAGATATGCTGTTTTCGCCCGACGAACCGCGGAAGACGCGGAGTTCGCGGATGCAGCTCGAGTCCGTGCGATTCCGTGGACTCCGTGGTTCGGTCAGGCGGCGGCCTTCGCCTTGCG
>JBHELM010000051.1:0-3649 GCA_046352715.1 Thermoplasmatota archaeon
GAAGTCGTGCAGGAAGCCCACGACGCGTCGAGATGGGGCTAGGCCAAAAAGTTGCGCAGCCAGCGGGCGCGGCCCGCCCCTAGGGGTAGGCCCGGCTCGGGGTGCGCGGGTAAGGCAGCATGTCGCGGATATGCTCCTGGCTGGTGAACCACCTGAGCAACCGTTCGATCCCCAGCCCGAAGCCGCTGTGGGGGACGGAGCCGTAGCGGCGCAGGTCGAAGTACCACTCGTAGGGACGCAGGTACTCGGCGTCGACCATCTCGTCGGTCGCCTTGTCCCCCAGCCGCTTGGCGATGGCCTGCCGCTCGTGGCCGAACTGCTTGCAGTCGTCGTGGTCGCTGGACGCGCCCATGGCATGCCACTGCGCCAGCAGCCGTTTCTTCATCGAGTCGATGTCCTCGCTGCGCTGCGAGCCGCCGATGATTTCCCCGAAGCCCTCCGGCCCAAGCATGTCGCTGCAGAAGACGCGGTCGGTGCCGGGCTTCTCCGCCATGTAGAACGCCTTGATGCGGGCGGGCCAGTCGCAGATGAAGATGGGGCTGGTGCGGCCCTCGGTGAGCGCCTTCTCGTGCGGGACGCCGAAGTCCTCGCCGTAGGGCAGGTGGAACCCCTTCTTCTGCAGCAGGTCGACCGCCTCGGCGTAGTCGATGCGCGTGAACGGCGCCTTCACGGCCAGCAGCCGCTCGGGGTCCTGGCCCAGCAGCCGCAGGTCGGGCTGGCACTCGCGGCCGATGGTGTGCGCGAGGTAGGTCACCATCCGCTCCTGGAACTGCCGGCTCTGCTCGGCATCCCACCAGGCGTACTCAGCCTCCAGGTGGTGGAACTCGGTGAGGTGCTTGTTCGTCCGGCTCTTCTCGGCGCGGAAGCTCGGCGTGATGGAGTAGACCTTGGGGAGGCCGAAGATGCAGCCCTCAAGGTACATCTGCGCCGACTGGGAGAGGTAGGCCGTCTGGCCGAAGTAGTCGAACGTGAACAGCGTGCTGCCGCCCTCGCAGGCGTTCGTCGTGATGACCGAGGGGTCCACCTCGACGAAGCCCTCCTGGTCGAAGAAGTCGCGGACGGCCTTGTAGAGCCGGCCCTTGACGCGCAGGATGGCGGACAGCTCGGTGCTGCGCAGCCACAGGTGACGCTTGTCCAGCTCGAACTCGGTGCCCTGCTCGCCGCGCAGCGGGAAGTTGTCGGCCTTCCGGTGCAGCTTGAACCGCGTCGCCTTGACCTCGAAGCCGCCGGGCGCGCGCTCGTCGGCCACCACGGTGCCCTCCAGGCGCTCGACGCTCGACTCGATGAGCGCGGACTTGGCGGCCTCCAGGCTCGCGTCGTCGGCCACGCCGGCCTTCACGGTGCACTGCACAGTGCCGGTGCCGTCGCGCAGGACGACGAAGGCCATCTTGCCGGCGCTGCGCTGGCGGTGGACCCAGCCGCGCAGGTGGACCACCTGGCCCGTCTTCGAGCCTGCCAGGATGTCGCGGACGCTGTCGAACTGCACGCCCCGGCCAGGAGGGGACCCGTCAAAAGGCCAAAGGGTCACGCTGGACCCGCTGAGATCCACAGAGTCAGGCCATCTGGCCACCGTGGCAATGCGCTTCCAACGACGACCGTGCGCATGGGTTCATAGCCGCGACGGGGTTTGCTCGAACATGCGGACCCTGGGGCTTGCGCTGGCCCTCCTCGTCACTCTCGCCGGCTGCTCCTCCACGACCTCTCCACCCGGCCTGCTGCCAGAAGTCCGTCACGACACCATCGGCCACGTCTTCGTCATCGTCCTGGAGAACGAGGACTATGCGGCCACGTTCGCCAACCCGCCGCCGTCGCCCTACCTCGCCACCAACTTGACGCAGATGGGCCGCCTCCTCTCGCAGTACTACGGCATCGGGCACGCGAGCCTCGGCAACTACATCGCCATGGTGAGCGGGCAGGCGCCGAACGCCGAGACCCAGGCGGACTGCCCCTACTTCACCGACTTCGTTGGCTCGCTCGCCCCCGACGGGCAGGCCATCGGGCAGGGCTGCGTCTACCCCGCCGCGGTCAAGACCCTCGCGGACCAGTTGGAGGCCGCGGGGCGGACCTGGCGGCTCTACGCGCAGGACATGGCCAACGGCACCCGCCAGCCCGCGACGTGCCGCCACCCCGCCGTCGGCGCGCAAGAGAACTCCGGTGGCGGCCAGTCGGAGCGCGACCAGTACGCGACCCGGCACAACCCCTTCGTCTACTTCCACTCCATCATCGACGACCAGGCGCGCTGCGACGCTCACCTCGTCGACCTGAGCCTCCTGCAGGGCGACCTGGCGCGGGTGGGGACGACACCGGAGCTCGCCTTCATCGTCCCCGACGTGTGCAGCGACGGCCACGACGCCCGCTGCGCCAACCCCCGCCAGCGCGGCGAGTACGACGGCATCGACGACTTCCTGCGCGCCTGGGTTCCCCGCCTGGTGGCGTCGCCGGCCTACCAGCAGGACGGCCTCGTCATCGTCACCTTCGACGAGGCGGAGCAGGGCAGCCCAGACGCCTGCTGCGAGGAGCCCACCGGCTACAACACCCCGCGCCCCGGCATCACAGGTCCCGGCGGCGGGCGGACGGGCACCATCCTCCTCGCGCCCTGCCTCGGCGCCGGCACGGCGGACGCCACGCCCCACAACCACTACAGCCTCCTGCGGACGCTGGAGGACCTGTGGAGGCTGCCGCACCTGGGCTACGCCGGGCAGGCGGGGCTGGCGCCCATCAGCCTGTCGCCGTGCCACGGGGCCTAGCTGTCGCATAGCTCCACTTCGGTGAGCGAAGGAATCCAAGCGTCACGGCCCGCAGTCGTGCGTGCGCTCCTCGTCCAGCGTGAAGCCCATCTCGAAGTCCGCCCCCGCCTCGACGGCGGCCATCTGGAACGGCTGGGTGACGACCGCCGCGGTCACGCAGCCGTCGCCGGGCCGCGTCGTGGCGTAGTGCACCACGAGGCCGGTCACCCCGTCCGCCACCTGTGTGACCTCGATGGCATAGCCGCTGCTCGGCTGCTGCCCCATGAAGAGGGCCACCACCGCCTCGCGCGAGAAGTCCACGGCCGGGGGCGTCCCAGGCGGGTTGGTGTTGGAGCGGTGCTCGGCCCAGAAGGCCTCCCACTCGGCCTGGCTGCGCACGACGCGCCCCTCGAACCCGTCCGTCTCGATGCCGGAGGAGTCGCCCGACTCCAGCACCCGGAACGGGATTCCGCCCGGCGATGGGGTGGCGGTGCCGGTGGCCGCGGCAGTGGTGGTGGCGTGGGTCGCCGTCGCCGCGCCCGTCGCCGTCCCGGTCCGGGGGGCCGTAGGGGTCGTGCCGGGGCCCTGGGACACCTCGGTGCAGCCGGCCAGGAGCGCGAGCAGGGAGAGCCAGGCCACGATGCGGGCGGCGGCCATGCCCACCTCAACGGCGGGGAATGGGAATAGGGTTGTGGAACTGGCCTGCCCACGGCGGCACCATCATGCAACCGCACCCGTTCGGGTGGGCGTGTCCGGGCAGGCGCCCATCGCCGCCCACCCCCACCGTCGGCGCGACGACCTGGCGGACCTCCATCCTCCCTGACGCGCGGAAGGGGACGGCCGGGGTCGCACCCCTTAAATCGCGCCCCCAAGTCGCCGCACCCGGGGCAAGTCCAGGAGTCCAGCCCGGGCAAGGCCCCTCG
>JBHELM010000052.1:0-4800 GCA_046352715.1 Thermoplasmatota archaeon
GGAGCGAGCCCTTCCTCGTCGCCGTCGACGGCATCGAGGACCCGCAGAACCTCGGCGCCATCGCCCGCAGCGCCCTGCTCGCCGGCTGCCACGGCCTCATCGTCCCGGAGCGCGGCACGGCGAGCATCGGCCCCGGCGCCACCAAGGCCGCCAGCGGCGCGTTCTCCATGCTGCCCGTCGCCACCGTCTCCAGCCTCGTCACGGCGCTTACGACCCTCAGGCGCGAGGGGGTCTGGCTGCTGGGCGCAGACGCCAACGGCGGCAAGTCCCCCTGGAGCCTCAAGCTGGGCGGCGCCGTCTGCATCGTCCTGGGCTCCGAGCACAACGGCCTGTCGCAGCAGACCCTCAACGCGCTGGACGAGCGGGTGCGCATCCCGACCCCGGGCGGCGACCTGTCGCTCAACGTCAGCGCGGCGGCGGCGGTGCTGTTCTTCGAGCGGGTGCGGCAGGCGGGCGGGAAGTAGCCCTGCAAGCTTCGGCTCGTCCCTTCGCAGAGAAACACCGAGTCCGCCGAGGAAGGAAGGGAGTCTGCGTTCCCAGCGCCCGGCGGATGGTCGTCGCGGCGGCGCGGCAAGAGGACCAAATAGCTCTCCCCTGCTGCCACCGTGAGGCCGTATGCCCGCCCGCTCGAAGGCCAAGCCAGCCGCCAAGCCCGCCCCGACGCCCCGCTCGGCGGCCGCCAAGGCGCGGCACGACGCCAAGCACGCAGGCAAGTCCTATGACAAGAAGCTCATGGCCAAGGTCCGCGCCATCGCGCTCGCCTACCCGGAGGCGGTCGAGGTGGAGCAGTTCGGCGAGCCATGGTTCAAGGCGGGCAAGAAGCCGTTCTGCACCTACGGGGCCGAGGGCGGCGCCGACGGGGCGAGCTTCAACGTCAGCCTGATGGACCAGGCGGAGCTGCTCAAGGACCCCCGCTTCGAGCGGACGCACTACATCGGCCAGCACGGCTGGACCACGATGCGCTTCGATGGGCCGGTGGCGTGGGACGAGGTGCGCGACCTGGTCGGCATCGCCTACCGGCGCGTGGCCAACAAGCGGATGCTGGCCCGGCTCGGCCCCGACGGGTAAGGTCACGCCGGCATCCGTCCGCACAGGTTGTCCCAGGGGGACGGACAGGTGCTTAGGGCAGGCTTGGCGCACACTCCATGCGCGTGCCGGCCCGAAACTGCTGCATGCGCGCCCTGCCGACGAGCCTGCTGGTCCTGCTGGCAGGATGCGCCGGGCAGGCTCGCCCGTTCGTGGCGGCCCTCCCCGAGGCCCCCCTCCTCGCCGAGCCCGGCGTCCACCCGTTCGTTCTCCAGGTGGGCGGCGCCGAGGCCAATGGCCTCCTCGGTGTCCCCGCCAGTGGCCAGTCGGCCACGCTCGTCGTCCTCGCGAAGGGGCTGGGCATGGACGCCGGCTCCTGGCAGCCCCTAATGGAGGAGCTGTCCGCCCGCGGCGCGCTCTCCGTCGCGATGGAGTACCGCGGCGCCCCCGGCTCCTGGAAGGTGCGCGCCGCCGTGGAGGACACCCTCGCCGCGGCCCTCGCCGTCCGCCAGGCACACCCCGAGGTCCAGCGCGTCATCCTCTACGGCATGAGCATGGGCGGGGAGGTGTCCGGCCTCGTCCTGGCGCGCGCCCCGCCCGGCACCTTCACCCACTGGCTGGTGGGGGCCGGCGTCATGGACCTGCGCAGCGAGTGGGAGGAGGCCGTCACGTTCCAGCCCCTCATCGAGGCGGAGGCGGGCGGCGCGCCGTGGCAGGCCCCCGGCGCCTACGCCGGGCTCTCCCCCATCGACCAGGTGGACGCCATCGCGGCGCACGGCCTGAAGCGGGCCTACCTCGTCCACGGCGCCGTCGACACCGTCGTTCCCGTGGAGCAGGCGGAGCGCATGGCGCAGGCCCTGGCGAAGGCGGGCGTCCCCGTCAGCTACACGGTCGTCGCCAGCGAGCCCGGCGCTTGGGCCTGCACCCCCCTCGTCGTGGCCTGCACCCCGTCGCCCCTGCCCGCCGGCCCCGCGAACCACGAGGCCGGCCTCTCCAAGGTGCCCCTGGACATCCTGCGCGGCCTGGTCAAGGGCGGCGCGGACGACGGCCCGGCGACGCAGCGCAGCGTCGTGGAGGGCTGGACGGGCGTCCGCGTGGCGCTGGACGTCCCAACAAGCCAAACCCTGCCGGCGTCGAGCCCGCCTGCATGACGACCCTGTGGCCGGCACGCGGCAAGCACGCCAAGAAGGACCCGGACGCCCGGCGCGGGCGCAGCCGCAAGGACGGGCGCATCGCGCGCCCCGGGGACGGCCACGAACTGAAGCTGCGGACGCAGCGGCGGAAACGTGCCACGTGAGGACCAGGCCACGGATTCCAGGGATGGCACGGAATCAGCCGCCAGTCGCGCTGGCACCAACGGGACAGCAGCAATCCGTGGTTGAGTGGGGGCGAATCACTCCATCGGCTTGAGCCGCACCTTGGTCAGCGCGAAGCCGGCGGGGCAGGGGACCCCGCCCTCCTCGGCGACGATCTGGTTGCGCACGCCCGGCCTGGGGCCGACGGGGTGGCAGAGCGCCCAGTTGGCGCAGTCGGGCCGCCCGCACGGGATGGGGGTCCAGGTCGCCGCCGTGCCGCGCAGCAGCCGCGTCTCCACGGTGCTCGCGAACGGCGCCTCGGCCACCTCGACGACGCGCACCCTGCCGCCCTCGTGCAGGCCGCAGGGGTGGGTGACGTCGCGCAGGGCGGTGACCTCATAGCGGTGGCCCGGCTGGAGGCCGAAGCAGAGCTTCTGGAACGGGCAGCCCACGCACTCCGGCCCCGCGTTCGCCCCCGCGAAGGTGAACCCCAGCCCGCGGCGGGCGAGGGTGTCGGGGACGAGCGTGAGGGGCATCTCTGGAGGGAGCCTGACCCTGGGGGGGATTTCAGGGTTGTGCGCGTCCGGCCGCCCAGGCAGGGAGTTCGCGGCGAGGGTGGCTTCGTGGCATCTGCGGAATCCGCGGCCTGGTCGGCGGCGGGCGGTTCCTGGACCCCGGAACCCCTGCCGTCAGGCGGGCCTCTTCTCGTCGCGCTCCCGCAGGAACCCGGCGCGTCCGGTCAGCGCCTTGAGCGTCCCCGAGGCGCCCACCGTCTCCACCGTGAACTCTGCGCGCGCGGCGCCCTCGGCAGCCCACGTGATGCGGCCCAGCAACTCGCGCGCCTTGGCCTGCTCGGTGTGCTCGACGCGGACGATGCCGTGCGGCCAGGCGTAGCGGGTGAGGTGCGGGCCCTGCCCCTCGGCCCAGCCTTCATGCTTGGCGCGGCCGCGCAAGGCGTTGGCGAAGGCGCGGCGCGACACCTGCGCCCCCGCGAGGCGGAAGGCGATGTAGCGCGGCCGGGGCATCGCGACCTTGCTCACGCCGGCACCTCGGCGGGGCGCGTGGGAGCCTGGACGCGCTCGGACTCGGCGGCCTTGCTGAGGGCGTTGAGGAGGGCGTTGCGGCGGCGGCTCTGGAGCGCGCTGCGGAGGCTGGTGCCGAGCGGCAGCAGCAGGGCCAGCGGGATCGCCGCGGCGTCGGGCAGCCCGAGCCAATGGAGGAGCAGGACGGCCGGCGCGGCCGCCGCGAACAGCAGGACGATGGCGATGAACGGCAGGAAGGGCCTGCGCGCCTGCGCCAGCATCGCCTCGCGCTCCTCCGGCGTGAACGTCCGCGCCGACGGGACGAGGGAGCGGCCGCGCTCGGCGTAGAGGGCGCGCACGACCTCAATGGCCTCCTTGTAGCCGCGGCTGCGCGGGGTGTTGTGCGCGAATTTGGTGGGCGTGAAGCGCACGGTCTCCGTGCGGCCCCGGCGGTCCTCCAGCGCGAGCCCGGTCTGCGTCACCTTGCCGTCGGAGGAGGCGAACGGGCTCACGAACGCCCCCGTCACGTCGTAGCTCGCGGGGTAGACCGCCGCCAGGTCGTCCCAGCGCAGGAAGGGCCGCCGCCAGCGGGCCACGAGCGGGCGGCTCGGCGCGATGCCGCCGCGGTGGATGCGGACGGTGCCGGGCTCCAGCGCGACCGCCAGGAGCAGCGTCAGCAGGAACGGCAGCGCGTAGACGGCGTAGAGGAAGCCCTGGTTGTCCCGCGCCAGGTTCTCCAGCGAGCCAGTCGCGAAGACGACGGCGAAGACGAGGAGGCCGGCGTAGAGGATTGGGTGGGCGCGCGGCGGCCGGTACTCCCACAGAAGCTCGCCGCGGTCCTGCACGGGCTGGCCACTGAGGGGGCAACAAAGGCTTTGCCGACGCGACGGACGCCCGACCGAACCACGGATTACACGGACCTTCTGACCGCGAAACCCGCGAAACAGGAGAAAAATTCCTGGCCTTCACGCCTTTCGCGGTCAGGCGGTGTGCTGTTTCGCCCGACGAACCGCGGAAGACACGGAGGCCGTGGAGCCGAGCAGAATCCGTTCACTCCGGGGAATCTGTGGTTCAGCGGGGCCGAAGCTAGCTCCCGAACCTACGCTTGCGGTGCTGGTACTCCTCGATGGCGTGCAGGAACTCCAGCTTGCCTAACTCGGGCCAGTAGACGTCGGCGAAGTACAGCTCGGCGTACGCCATCTGCCACAGCAGGAAGTTGCTGATGCGCTCCTCGCCGCTGGTGCGGATGATGAAGTCGGGGTCGGGCAGGTCGCCGGTGTAGAGGCGGCGGCTGATCGCGGCGGCGTCCACGCGCTCGGGGTCGAGGGCGCCGGCCCGGGCCTCGCGGGCGATGGCCTTGACCGCCTCCACGATCTCCTGGCGGCCGCCGTAGGCGATGGCGACGTTGAAGCGGTAGCCGTCGTAGCCGCGGGTAGCGTCCATGACGACGCGGGCCG
>JBHELM010000053.1:0-25274 GCA_046352715.1 Thermoplasmatota archaeon
CGCCGTGCTGGAGGCCATCGCGGCGCGCGTGCGGACCTGCGTGGCGTGCGGCCTGTGCGCGACCCGCACCCGCGCGGTGCCGGGCGAGGGCACGGGCGTGGCGCGCATCCTGCTGGTGGGCGAGGCTCCCGGCCGCAACGAGGACGAGACCGGCCGCCCGTTCTGCGGCGCCGCCGGCAAGAACCTCGACCAGGGCCTGCGCGAGGCGGGCATCCCGCGCGCCGACTGCTTCGTCACCAGCATCGTCAAGTGCCGCCCGCCCGGCAACCGCGACCCGACGCCGCAGGAGAAGGCGGCGTGCCGGCCCTACCTCGTCGAGCAGGTCGAGGCCCTGCGGCCCAAGGTCATCGTCGCGCTGGGGCGGCACGGCCTGCACGGCATCCTCGACCAGGTGCCCACCGACTTCGCCACCCTCGCCGGCACCTTCCTCACCGGCCCCGACGGCATCCCGGTCTTCGTGAGCCTCCACCCCGCCGCCGTCATCTACCGGCAGGCGTGGAGGGAGCGCTACCTCGCCGACTGGCGGCGGCTTGGGGCTTGGCTTCGGTCGCAGCCGGCGTGAGCGTGCGTCCTTACCGAGCGGGCGCGGCTTGGGCGCGTCCCTCCATCGATTGCGCCGAGGCCATGAACTGGCGACTTTCCTGGCTTGCAGCGCCGGAAAAATATCTGTGACATTCCGAATCTGTGTTCTGCCCTTGTGGCCCGTCATCCGACTTCGGGGCTGCCGAAGCTGTCGCCCGCCTTCGCCTTCGCGGCGGGGGCCTGGAACTGGATCTGCGGGAGGGGAATCGGGGGCGGCAGCCGCAGCTCCTTTGCGAGGCCGACCGCCTCGGGGACCGCGAGCCCCATCACAGCGCCGTGCACCTGCTGCGCCATCTCGGGCGGCAGGTTGCGGGTGGTGGCCCAGCCGTCGGCCGCCACGCCCGCGCCGGGGTCGGTGAACTGGAGGCTGCCCTCTATCTTGATGACGCCCAGTGGGCCGTAGCTCGTCGTGTAGCCGAACTCGACGCGCAGGCGGTCGTCCGCCTCGCGCGCCACCAGGGTCAGCGTCGAGTTGTGGTCGATGCGGATCTGCTGGTTCGGGACGGGGTCGCTGAAGCGGCGCGCCTCGATGGAGCGCAGGAGGATCCCGGTGACAGGCATGGCCGCGGCGAGGGGAGGGGCGTAGAAAACGGCGCAGCCTCACCGGGCGGCGTCTACAGCCCCTCCGAAACCACGGATTGCACGGAGCGGGGTTGTCCGCATGCGTCTCACGACGAACCGCGGATTTCGCGGATGGCGCGGATTGGGGCTTTCTGAGCCAACAGCCCAGTTGCATCCGCGTCATCCGCGAAATCCGCGGTTCGCTGCAAGCCGCCGAAAAAACCACTCCGTGCAATCCGTGGAATCCGTGGTTTGGGAAGTCAGGCGCGGCGCCGGGCGAGGGCGGCGATGCAGAGGCCGAGCAGGGGCGCCAGGAAGCCGCCGGGAGCGCGGTTGCTGGCGTCCTGCTGCGGCAGCAGGGGCGCCGCGTTGAAGCGGAACGACTCGACGCCGAAGCCCTCCTTGAAGTAGGCGCCGCTGGCGCTGCTCTTGGCCTTCACGTAGACGTCCGCGATGCCGCCCTTGGCCACGATCTTCTCCAGCGCGGCGGCGTCGGGGTCGCCGCTGTGGGTGAAGGTAACCGTGACGGGCGCCTGGAAGTCGTAGTAGATGACCGGCGACGAGGGGTTGCTCCGGTCGACGCGCATGTTCTGCGGCGACACCAGGGCGACGGCGTCGATGGTGATGGTGGCGGGCTCGATCTTGAAGGTGAGCCACTTGGGGTTGGTGGAGACGCCGGAGAAGCTCACCACGACCGGCTCCTGGCCGGGCGGGTAGGTGAGGTCCTCGCTGAGCTTCCAGTAGTAGCGGAAGGTGCCCGTGAAGCTCACCGACTGGCCCTTCGCCGGCACCGGGATGCACTTGGCGAGGTCGATGCTGCCGGGCGAGCCGCTGCACTTGGGCTTGTCCGCGAACTCCAGGTCGACGATGGGGGTGATGTAGCCGCACGGCGGGCCCGCGCACCCGGACGCCGCCGACGCCGGCGGGGCGGCGAGGGCCTGCAAGGTGGCCCCGGCCTGCGCGGTGGGGAGGAGCAGCACCAGGAGGGACAGCGCGGCCGCGGGGAGCTTCACGACCGCCAATCCGGGGGGTTTTGCCATAAGCTTTGTTGTCGCTCGGGCTTTGCGCCTAAACTCGCCCCCGACCAACCAAATCACGGATTCCACGGAGAACACGGATCCAGGTCTTGTCCGTGCAATCCGTGCAATCTGTGTTCGCCCTTGCCGGCCAAGCTACAAATCACCGCCAGCCGTCGCCGCCGCGTGCAGTTCGCCCTTGGCGACGAGGAGGCGCTCATCCAGAAGACGGTGCGGGAGCTGGCCCGCGGCTCCGTGAAGGAGCGCGCCGCCCGCCTCGACCGCGAGGGGCTGTTCCCGCACGAGTCCCTGCGCGACCTTGCCGCCCTCGGGATGCTCGGCCCCACCATCCCCGGCGAGTTCGGGGGCTCTCCCATCAGCAGGGTCGCCTACAACCTGATGCTGGAGGAGCTGGCGTGGGCCTGCGCCTCCACCAGCGTCACCGTGGCGGTCCACTCCAGCGTCGCGGCCACGCCCATCGTGCGGTGGGGGTCGCCCGAGGCGAAGGAGCGCTTCCTGCCCCGGCTCGCGTCGGGGGAGTGGCTGGGCTGCTTCGCGCTCACCGAGCCCTCCGCCGGCAGCGACGTCGCCAGCCTCGCCACCACCGCCGTGCGCGAGGGCGACGAGTACGTCCTGAACGGCAGCAAGGTCTTCATCACCAACGGCAGCCACGCGGGCAGCGCCATCGTCGCCGCGAAGACCGACCCGAAGGCGGGGCATAGGGGCATCAGCCTGTTCGCCGTCGAGGCCGGCTCGAAGGGATTCGGCAAGGACGGGCACGAGGAGAAGCTGGGCCTGTGCGGCAGCGACACCGCGCGCCTCTCGTTCACGGACCTGCGCGTCCCCGCCAGCAACCTGCTGGGGCGGCCCGGCGACGGCTTCAAGCAGCTTATGGAGACGCTCAACGGCAGCCGCATCAGCATCGCGGCGCAGGCCGTGGGGATTGCCCAGCGCGCCTTCGACGAGGCGACCGCGTACGCCAAGGAGCGCGTGCAGTTCGGCAAGCCCATCGCCGCGAACCAGGCCATCCAGTGGAAGCTCGCCGACATGGACGTGCGCATCGAGGCGGCGCGGCTGCTCTGCCTCAAGGCCGCGGCGGAGCAGGACGCCGGCCGCCTCACGCCGGAGATGGGCAGCCGCGCCAAGCTGTTTGCCAGCGAGGCCGCGACCTGGGTGGCCCGCGAGGCGGTGCAGGTGCACGGCGGCAACGGCTACACCATGGACTACGTGGTCGAGCGGCTCATGAGGGATGCGAAAGTCACGGAAATCTACGAAGGAACGAGTGAAATCCAGAGGATGGTCATTGCCAAGCAATTGCTTGGGTGACGTAGGGTCGAAGGCTCCATCGCTTCCACATCGCCTCTAATCTCCATATATTCCCGCCCCGGGCTGGTCTCTCCATGGCCCGCCTCCTGGTCCTCATCGCCATCGCCACCCTCCTGCTTGCAGGATGCAGCGCCCCGCACCCGGCCCCCGCCTCCGACCCCGGCGCCGAACCCTCGGCAGCAGGCCCGAAGCTCCCCGCGCAGGACAACGGAGCCACGCCCGCCACCCCGCCTGCGCCCTCCGGCCCGCACACCGACGTCACCGTCCTCAAGGGCTCCCTCCTTGGGGCTGGCGCGAACCTGCCGGCGGGAGGCCACCCCTTCGCCGGCTCCTTCTCCTTCCAGATGCCTTTCGAGGTGGGCGCCAACGCCAGCTCGCTCACGCTGGAGCTGGACTGGGCGACCCCGGCGCACGATCTCTTCCTGCGGGTCCGCGACCCCGGCGGGAGCGAGAGCTTCGCCGCGACGGCGACTCCGTTCGTCTCGCCTCCCCCTGTGCGGATGAGCGTGGACAACCCCGTGGAGGGGACCTGGAAGGCCCACGCCGAGTCCAACGGTGTAGCGGACACCGACTACACCATCACCGTCACGGTCGCGTACTTGTGAGCGGCGTGCGAGCCGTTATGTCGCGGGGCGCCGCTCGCGCCGCCGTGGACGGCTTGGCTGGCGGCAGCGACACTGTGCGCCCGGCGACGGCGGCCGACCTGCCGACCCTCGTGCTGCATCGGCGCCGCATGTGGGAGGACATGGGGACGCTCAAGCCCGGCGCGGCGGACCCGACGGAGCCGCTCTACGCCGCGTGGGCGGAGCGCCTGCTGCGCGAGGGCCGCCTGGCGGCCTGGGTGGTGGAGGGCCCGGGTGGACCCGTGGCGAGCGGATGCGTCTACCTGCAGGAGGTCCACCCGCGCCCCGGCCACCCGGGCCCCTGGTGTCCTTACCTGCTCTCGATGTTCACCGAGCCCGCCGCGCGCGGGAAGGGGCTGGCGCGCGCCATCGTGCGCGAGGCCGTCGCGTGGTCGCGGGCGCATGGGGCCACGCGCGTCGCCCTGCACGCCTCCGACGAGGGGCGGTCGCTCTACGAAGGCTTGGGGTTCGCGGCCAGCCCCGAGATGCGCCTCGACCTGGCCTGACAGCCAGCGAACTTCCACCCTGCGCCCTGTCGGCAGGCGCCGGTGTCCGCCCGCAAGCCTTGAATCGGCGGCGCCCCGCTGGCTGCGCCAATGCGGGTCCCCTGGCTTGCCGTCGCAGCCCTCCTTGCAGCCTCCCTTGCCTCCTCCTTGCCTGCCCAGGCGGCCGCAGGGGTCACCATCAATCTCGTGGACGCCGTCAGTCAGGGCTGCAGCACCGACACGGTGACGGACCCGGACCTGCGCGTGACGGTGAGCCTGGACGGCGCCGTCGTGCTCCAAGACGCCGCCTCCGACCTGGAGCAGCCCCTCTACGCGCACGCCGTGGCGGTGCCCACCCCCGACCACGCGGCAACGCTCACGGTGCAGGTCGAGGAGGCGGAGCCGGGCGGCTTCTTCTGGTTCGGCACCAGCTACATCCCCTGCGACGTCGCCGCGGGGGCCGGGGACGTGTTCACGACGGCGTGGTCCGGCGAGGCGCGCACCCTGACGCTGCAAGGGGACGCGGGCAACTCCGCAAGGGTCGTGGTGGTGCTCGGCCCGGGCGCGCCGGCCGCGCCGCAGGCGCTGGTCTCCGGCATCACGGCGCACGGGGCCACGGTCGCCTGGGACGGCGCGGCAGGCGCGACGGGGCACGATTTGGCCCCGACCCGCTTCGGCGCCCCGCTGCGTCCCCTCTCCGCCGCCGCGGGCACGACGGTGCTGGACGGCCTGTGCGACGGCCAGCCGCACGAGGTGCGCGTCGTACGCCACGCGGACCCTTGGAGCGTCGCCTCCGCGGACGTCCGCTTCACGACCCTGAACGACGCCCCGGCCCCGCCCCGCATCCTCTCCGCCTCCCTCTCCGGCTCAACGCTGTCGCTCGCGTGGGAGGAGGCGAGCGCGCACGACGTCACGGCCTACGGCATCCACGCCGGGGCGGACCCCAGTTTCTCGCCCACGCCGGCCAACCGCGTCGCCTCCGACACCCCCTTCGCCTCCTGGCGCGACCAGTCCGGCCAGTTCCCCTGGAACGGCTCCGCCTACGTTAAGGTGGTCGCCACCGACGCGGGCGGGCTGTCCGCCGCCTCGCCAGCCTTCCGCGTCGGCGACCCCGCGGCCTCCAAGACGCTCTCCGGCCGCGAGGAGTGCGGACCGCTGGCCGTCTCGGCCACCCCGTCCTCCCAGACCACCTCGTCGGCGGCCCCGGGCGGCTCGACGGCCACCACGACGTCGCCGCCGCAGGGAAGCACGGCGTCCACGGGCACCACGGCGCCGCCACAAGGGTCCACGCAATCCACCGGCACCACGTCCCCGCCGCAAGGCGCCACAAGGGTCGGGGGCCTCACGACCCTCCCGCCGGGCGGGCGGGGCGGCTTTGGTGACCCGGTCTCAGGCGACCCCGGCCAACCCCCACGGCCATCCCATCCAGGCGACCCGCCTGCCACACCGGACGACCCGGCCCTGCCGCTGCCGGTCGTGTTCGTGGGCGCGGCCGTCCTGCTGGCGGGCGGGCTGCTGGCCGGCATCCTGCTGGTCAGCCGGCGGTGAGCGGTCTGGGACGCTAGGACGCAGGGGCCGCCTCGAAAGGCTGCGGCTCCTCGGCGACGATGGTGGCGTCCACGGGCAGCACGAGCGCGGCGCCGGCGAGGTCGAGGGTGAGGGTCGAGCCGTCGCTCACCGGCTGCACGCCGATGGTGCCGCCCGCGTCGGAGCCCACCGTGTTGCCGGCGGCGTAGAGGACGAGGCGGCTGCCCTTGTGCAGGACGTCGTCGCTGGGCAGGAAGCGCGCCTCGACCTCCTGGCGCAGGCCCGCCACGCTGTCCTTCCCCTTGGCGGGGTCGGCGACGTGGTTGAGGCTCTGCGCGGCGAAGTTGAGGCTGTGCTCGCTGCCGTCGGCGTGCCGCTCAGCCAAGGTGAGGACGAGGCTCGCCCGCTGGCCGGTGGCAGTGACGTTGCCGTGGAAGGCCGGGATGCCGGAGATGCGCAGCTCGTCGGGGGCGGGGTCGGAGACGAAGACGGCCTGGAGCGGCGTGGCGCCGGGCACCGCGACGGGAAGCACGTTGGACAGGCCGCCGCGCGCGTCGTCGTAGCTCACCACGCCCCGGCCGGGCGTGGCGAGGAGGCGGCCCGACGCGTCGGGGTGCAGCGTCCAGCGCGAGGCGTCCGCGGGGGGCCAGCGCGCCTCGTGCCGCCACAGGCCGGTGTCGTCCTGCACCTGCACGGCGGGCATGTCGTAGATTCCCGTGTTGACGCCCTTGAGGGTCTGGTCGAACCAGGCGACGAGCGTGCCGTTCCACCAGTCGGCGCGGCAGCGGGCGATAGGCTCCACGGGGGTCGGCCGGCAGTCGTTGGGCTCCAGCGAGTTGTCGGGCCAGGCGTGCTGCCACTGGCCGAGGATGGCCTTGAACGGGACGCCGCTGGCCTGGAGCGCCTCCAGCCAGCTGTCCATGTTGTGGTCCTTGACGTTGTAGTCCTGCAGGCCGTGGACATAGAGGACAGGGGCGCGCGCCTTGTCGGGCGTCGCCTTGAGGCGGGCGAGGAAGTCGCGCGCCTGCCAGTAGGCGTCCTTGTTGCCGTCGGCGGTGCTGCTGACGCCGCCCTCCTGCACCTCGGTCTGGTCCTGGCACGCCTCGCCCTGCACCGCCGCCGCGTAGCTGGCCGGGTCGGTGGGGCCGGCGCCGCCCTCGAGCCCCGCGGGGGTGAGGCCGACCATGCCCCAGTAGTAGGTGTTGAAACCGAAGCCCTGGACGTTGATGGGGACGCCGTTGACGAAGTTGTACTTGTACAGGTCAGAAATCCCGGCGATGGGGACGATGGACTTGAGGTGCTCCGGGGCCTCCACCCACGCCTCCTGCGGGGTCGTGCCGTCGTAGCTGACGCCGATGAGGCCGACGTTGCCGTTCGACCATGGCAGGGCGCCGTAGTAGTCGATGGCCCGTGCAATGTCGACCGCCTCCTGCGGGCCGCCCTGCGTGAAGCAGCCGCCCGAGTCGCCGGTGCCGCGCACCGAGACGAAGCCGACTGCGTAGCCGCGGGGCACGAAGTCGTCCGCCAGCATCCCGGACGGGTTGCCCAACGGGCTCGCGTCGGGCGTCCCGCCGCCGTAGTAGGGCGTCACCGTCAGGATGACCGGCACCTTCTCCTGCGTCGCGGGCCGCCACACGTAGCTGTCCAGCTCGACCGGCTCGGCCACCGGGATGCGGTGGTGCTCCAGCATTGCGTTGGCCGAGGCAAGGTCCTTGCTCGTCATCTGCGAGAGGTCATGCAGGTAAGCGACAGCGGGTGCGGTCGGGGCGTGGACGGGTGCCTGCGGGGACGGGCCGGGGTTCTTCGCGCAGCCCGCGAGCGCCAGGACGACGAGCAGGAGGACGGGCAGGAAGGGGCGGGCGCGCATGCGTCGGAGCGGAGCGGTGGCGGGATAAGCGTTGCCGCCGCGCGGGCTTTGCCCCTACACTCGCCCCCCGACCAACTAAACCACGGATTCCACGGAGAACACGGATTCAGGTCTCGTCCGTGCAACCCGTGGTTTAGGGGCAAAGCCGCGGCGGGGACACCCTCACCCCCAAGACGCTGCTGGACTGGCCGCAGGGCCGCGCCCCCACCGGCCACGTCGTCCTGGACCTCAACTTGCCGCCGACCCTGGGCGAGGTCGTGGTCCACATCCACGTCCGCTCCTAGCTGCTCGCCGCCTCCCGGCCGGCTCAAGCCTTGACGGCGCGCGTCATCAGGTAGTCGTGCCGCGCCTCGTTGCCGTCGAAGAAGGGCTCCAGGAGGGCAGCGTACTCGGCGCGCACGGCGCCGGCCTGGGGGTTGCTGTCCAGCGCGGCCGCGAGGGCCTTGGCGGGCCCGAGGTTCGCCTCCTGCCAGGCAACCAGGTGGCGCGGACCCAGGGCAGGGATGGCAAAGCTGCCGCGCTCGAAGCGCAGGTCGCGCACGCCCGCGCCGAGGCGGGAGCGGATGGTGGCGGTCTCGCCCCACTGCGCCACGGGCGGCACCCCGGCGGGGGGAGGCAGGAACCGCGCCTGGAACGAGAACATGCGGCCCGGCAGCGACTCGGGCGGCCAGGTCGAGAAGGCGATGCGGCCGCCCGGCTTCAGGACGCGCAGCATCTCGCGCACGGCCACCTCGGGCCGCGGCGCGAACATGTGGCCAAACTGGGACAGCACCACGTCGAAGGCGGCGTCCTGGAACGGCAGCGCCTCCGCGTCCGCCTCGCGCCACTCGATGCCGCCGATTCCCGCGGCCTGCGCCCTGCGCTTGGCGGCCTCCAGGAGGGGCGGCGTCAGGTCGGACCCCACGACGCTGGCGCCCTCGCGCGCGGCGCTGATGGCCACGTTGCCCGTTCCCGTCCCGACGTCCAGGACGCGGTCGCCGGCCCGCACGCCGGCAAAGCGCACCAGGCGCGCCGCGGCGGGCAGGGTGAACATGGCCGCGGCCTCGAAGGAGCCCCAGACCTGCTTCTGCCTCTCCTTGAAGGCAGTGAGATCCGGGGTCGCCTGCGGGGTCTGGACAGTGCCTTGCGCCATGGGGTGCCTCCAGGGGTCATGAAAGGGTCGCATTTGAGGGCATGCCTATGCCCCTGCGCCGACGCTTCCCTCCATCGGGGAGTCGGCAGGCCAAGCGACCTGGGGTGGTCTCCCCTTCCCCCTTCCCGTTCCCTTCAAATAGCGTCCAACCTCAAGCGGCCGTGGGAACGCGCATGGGAACGGCCATCGAGTCCACGCCCGCCTTCGTCCAGGGGACGTACGACACCATGGGCAAGCGCCTGGCGACCGTGCGCCGCCGGCTCAACCGCCCCCTGACGCTCACCGAGAAGCTGCTCTACAGCCACCTCGACCAGCCGGAGACGGCGGAGCTCAAGCGCGGCTCCTCCTACCTCGACCTGCGGCCCGACCGCGTCACGATGCAGGACGCGACGGCGCAGATGGCCATCCTCCAGTTCCTCACCACCGGCAAGTCGCAGACGGCGGTCCCCACGACGGACCACTGCGACCACCTCATCGCGGCGCAGCAGGGCGCCAACGCGGACCTGCACCAGGCGACGACGCAGAACAAGGAGGTCTACGACTTCCTCCAGACGGCGGCGGCGAAGTGCGGCATGGGCTTCTGGAAGCCGGGCGCCGGCATCATCCACCAGGTCGTCCTGGAGCAGTACGCCTTCCCCGGCCAGATGGTCATCGGCACCGACTCGCACACGCCCAACGGCGGCGGGCTCGGGATGTTCGCCTCCGGCGTGGGCGGCGCGGACGCGGTGGACGTCATGGCGGGCTTCCCGTGGGAGGTGCTGCACCCCAAGGTCATCGGCGTCCACCTCAAGGGCCAACTGTCCGGCTGGACCGCGCCCAAGGACGTCATCCTCAAGCTGTGCGGCATCCTGACCGTGCAGGGCGGCACCAACGCTGTCATCGAGTACTTCGGCGAGGGCTGCGCCAGCATCAGCGCCACCGGCAAGGCCACCATCACCAACATGGGCGCCGAGTTGGGCGCCACCACCTCCGTCTTCCCGCACGACGCGCGCATGGACACCTACCTCAAGGCGACCGGCCGCGCCGCGCTGGCCGACCTCGCTGGCAAGGTCCACAAAGAGTTGCTCACCGCCGACCCCGAGGTTCTGGCCGACCCCGCGAAGTTCTTCGACCAGGTCGTCGAGATCGACCTGAGCACGCTGGAGCCGCACCTCGTCGGCCCGCACACGCCCGACCTGGCGCGCCCGGTGTCGGAGGTCGCGGCGGCGGTCGCCCGGGAGAAATATCCCGACCGCATCTCGGTGGCGCTCGTCGGCTCCTGCACCAACTCCTCCTACGAGGACATGGAGCGCACCGCCGACATCGCCCGCCAGGCCAGCGCGCACGGCCTCAAGGTGGCCTCGCCGCTGCTGGTGACGCCCGGCTCCGAGCAGGTCCACCTCACCATCCAGCGCGACGGGCAGATGGCGAGCATCCAGAAGGTCGGCGCCACGGTGCTGGCCAACGCCTGCGGCCCCTGCATCGGCCAGTGGAACCGCGCCGAGTCGGAGACGAAGGCGGAGAACACCATCGTCACCTCCTACAACCGCAACTTCCCCAAGCGCAACGACGGCTCGGCCAAGACCTTGGCGTTCATCGGCAGCCCCGAGATCACCATTGCCTACGGGCTCGCCGGCCGCCTGTCGTTCAACCCGCTCACGGACGAGCTGGTGGGCGCCGACGGCAAGCCGTTCCGCCTCCAAGCTCCGAGGCCGGCGCCGGAGGTGCCAGCGAAGGGCTTCGTGCCGGACCCCGACGGCTACCTCGCCCCCGCGGCGGGGCCCGTCGAGGTGCGCGTCGACCCCAAGAGCGACCGCCTGCAACTCCTTGCGCCGTTTGCGGCGTGGGACGGCAAGGACCTCCTCGACCTCCCGCTGCTGCTCAAGGCGAAGGGCAAGTGCACGACGGACCACATCAGCCAGGCCGGCCCGTGGCTGAAGTACCGCGGCCACCTCGACAACATCAGCAACAACTGCTTCCTCGGCGCCATCAACGCCTTCACCGGCTCGGCCGGCGGCGGCAAGGACCAGCTCGACGGCAAGACCAAGCTGTTCCCCGAGGTCGCCCGCCACTACAAGGCGCAGGGCATCCGCTGGGTCGTCGTCGGCGACCAGAACTACGGCGAGGGCAGCAGCCGCGAGCACGCCGCGATGGAGCCGCGCCACCTCGGCTGCGCCGTCGTCCTCTGCCGCTCGTTCGCGCGCATCCACGAAACCAATCTCAAGAAGCAAGGTCTCCTCCCGCTGACCTTCGCCGACCCCGCCGACTACGTCAACGCGCAGGAGGACGACGGCATCAGCCTCGTCGGCCTCGCGCAGATGGCGCCCGGCAAGCCGCTGACCGTCGTCCTGAAGCACAAGGACGGCAAGAGCGACACCATCCAGGTCCGGCACACCTTCAGCAAGGAGCAGATCGACTGGTTCAGGGCGGGCAGCGCGCTCAACCTGCTGCGCAGCAGGTAGCGCCCGACGGCTGACCAAGCCACGGATTCCACGGAGTCTGGTTCATCCGCGGGAATCCGCGCCATCCGCGGTTTCGTCGGGGAGAAGCCGCGCCGGCCAAACCGCGATTCCGCGGATGGCGCGGATTTTGGTTGCCTGTTTGCTCAAGGTTGCGTCCACAGCATCCGCGAAAATCCGCGGTTCGCCGTAGATTGCCGCTTTGCACCCAAACTCCTGACGCGCCGCGAACCGAAGCAGGGATTTCGGGGATGACGGGGGATGTTCCTTGCAGGTGTTCGTGGCCCATGCAGTTCCGTGCAATCCGTGGTTTCGTCGGTGTCGAACGGGCCACCAGCAAACCGGATAAGGAGAGCCCTCCTGGGAGACTCGTGAAGCTCGTCGCCTTCGACCTGGAGACCACCGGCCGCGACCCCGAGCGCGACCGCATCATGGAGTTCTGCTTCATCGAGCTGGACCCCGACCTGCGCGAGCTGGGCCGCTGGAGCCGCATCGTCGACCCGCAGGTGCCCATCCCCGGCGAGATCCAGGAGCTCACCGGCATCAAGCCCGAGATGCTGCTCGGCCAGCCGCCGTTCTCCCTGCACGCGCCGCGCGTCCAGCAGCTCGTCGAGGGCGCCACGCTCATCGCGCACAGCCACTCCTTCGACCTGCAGTTCCTCAACAAGGAGCTGCGCCTCGCCGGCCAGCCCGGCCTCGCCGTCGACCACCCGTGCGTGGACACGCTGGAGATCGAGCGGGTCGTCAACTCGCACCGCCTCGGCGAGACCTACCGGCGCTACGTCGGGCAGGCGATGGAGGGTGCCCACCGCAGCGAGGCGGACACCTTGGCCACGGTCGAGGTGCTGCGCCGCCAGCGCGCCGCCCACGCCGCCCTGCTGCCGCCCACGGTGGAGGGGCTGGTGGTGCCGAACCTGAAGCGCCACTTCGAGGGCGAGGCGGCGACGCGCTCCTGGCTCGACCACGGCCACCGCTTCTACAAGGACCACCTCGGCACCATCCGCTTCGGCTTCGGCAAGCACCGCAACGAGCCGGCGCTGGAGCACGAGGACTACCTGCTGTGGATGAAGGGCAAGGACTTCCCCTCCGACTGCAAGGCCACCATCGACATGATCCTCAAGGCCAAACCGGCTCCCCCGGCCGCCCCCCTCGCGCCAAAGGCTTGACGTTTCCGCATTGCCGAACTCCCGCCTCGTGACGGGTTCTCCGTCGCTTGACGGGCAAACCCCTAATTCCCTCTGGCGGGTGGGTGCACCCATGCGCGCCATGTTCGAAGCCCTCGCCCCCTCGGCCCGGCACGCTGGCGGCGCCACCCAGGGCCGGGCCCGCATGGCGCAGGGGGCCACCCACTCCGACCCCTCGCTGGGCCTCTTCCTGATGGCGCTGTGGTCCGCCGCCATGCTGCTCTTCACGTGGGACATGGCCCGCGCTCCCACCGACTGGGAGGGGCTCGCCGCCGTCCACCTCGTCATGCAGGCCATCCTCCTGATGGCTGCCCTAGGCACCGGCAGCGCCGGCGCGGCGGTCTGGATCGGCAAGCCTGCCCACGCCCACGCCTGATCCAGGCCAACCGCGAAGCCCGCGAACACCAAGGAAACGTTCCCCTGCGGTTTCGCGCCCTTCGCGGTCCAACCCCCGTCCACTTATCTCCCATTTCGTGGTCGCGGCGCCCGTGAAGGTCCTCTGCGTGGGCAGGAACTACGCCCGGCACGTGCGGGAGATGGGCGTCCCCCCCGCCGAGGCGCCGCTCTGGTTCCTTAAGCCCGACAGCAGCGTCGTGGGCGACGGCGAGGCAGTGGTGCTGCCCTCCGGCGTCGGCGAGGTCCACCACGAGGTCGAGCTGGCGGTGCGCATCGGCCGCGAGGCCCGCCGCGTCGCCGCCGGGGAGGCGCTGCGCCACCTCGACGGGATGACGGTGGCGGTGGACGTGACGGCGCGTGATTTGCAGGCGACTGCCAAGAAGGCGGGCACCCCGTGGACGCAGGCGAAGGGGTTCGACACCTTCTGCCCGCTCGGCGCCTGGCACCCGGTGGACCGCGACCTTCAGGCGCTGCGGCTCCGCCTCGCGCTCGACGGCCAGGTGCGGCAGGAAGGCTCCACGGCGGACATGACCTGGAGCGTGGCGGAGCTCGTGGCGCGCACGAGCCAGTGGACCACGCTGCGCCCCGGCGACGTCCTGCTTACCGGGACGCCTGAGGGCGTCGGCCCGCTGCGGACTGGGCAGGAGATAGTGGCGGAGCTGGTGGGCGTGGCGCGGCTGCGGAACCCTGTCGTCGCCGGCTGACCGACGGAATCCACGGATTGCACGGACCCTTGGCCTGTATGGCCAAGAAATGGTTCCGTGGAATCCGTGGTTTAGGTTGGCTTACGCCGCGGCGTTGGCCCCGGGCCCTTCCGAGCGGAGGGGGGCAAGGGGATGAAAGCGGACGTTGCGGCCGTCGCGCAGGGCCTCCACCAGCCCCGCCGTCGCCAGGCGCTGCGCGTGGTAGTTCACCGTCGAGGGGGTGAGGCCGGTGGCGTTGGCCAACTCCAGGTTGGAGAGGCCGGGCCGGGCGCGCACGGTGGCGAGCACCTGGCGGGCGCCGCCCGACTTCAGGATGGGGGCCGCGGCGGCCTCGCGGGCCTCGACGCGGCTGCCGGCGAAATAGCAGGAATAGCGCCCCGAGCGGCGCACCGTGAGGTGGCCGCCCTGCTCCAGTTTGCGCAGGTGGTGCGTGGCGGTGCCGTTGGCGAGGCCGGCGCGCGTGGCGAGGTCGTGGAAGTGGATGCCGGGCTCCGCCTCCACGAGTTGCACGAGGCGCTGGCGGGCCGGGTGCTCCAGCAGGTCGCCCTTCTCGACGCGGGAGAACAGGCTGAGGAACGCGAGCGCCTTCATCTTGGGCCACACCCAGTAGACAGCGCCCAGCAGGAGGCCCAGGAAGCCGACGCCGGCGGCCTGCTCGGGGGCGGGCAGCCAGCGCGTCGGGGGCAGCCCGGACACCGCGGCGGAGCGGACGTCGAAGCCGCCCTCGCCGGAGGCGGAGGGCATGGGCGGCAGGGGGCCGGAGCCGACCGACGCGGTGTCAACGCGGTCGTCGTGGACGCGCATCCGGGTGGCGTGGCCGTCCTGCGTGAACTCCGCGAAGCGGTCCACGATGGCCCAGGTCTCCGTGCCGAAGGGGTTGCCGGGCAGGGCGAAAGGGCTGTAGAGGAACGTCATGTCGGCGCGCTGCACGCCCGCCGCGGCGACGACTTGGGCGCTGCGGCAGCCGTCCTCCGTCCGCTCCACGCACTCCAGCCGGAACGACCAGGCGCTGCCGGGGGTGCCGGAGCCGTCGAAGGCGGCCCAGCGCGCCAGCAGGCTCGCGGCGGTCGGGAACTGGGCGGGGACGCCGCTGGCCGGCAGCCCCTCGGGGGCGGGTCCGCCGCCCCAGCCGTGCCGCACCGTGACGGTCATGGGCAACTGGCCGCGCAGGGCGACCGGGAGGAGCGGGTCGGGGCTGCGCTGCGCGACCTCGAACGCCAGCGCCTCCTCGCCGTCCGCGACGGTGATGCCCCAGGTGCGCTCCTGGTCACCGGGCCCGCCGGTGGACTGCCGGTACGCCGCGGCCGCGGCGTAGGCGTTGGGGTGGGCCGCGAGGAAGGTGCGCAGGTCGGCGAAGGCGAGGTTCTCCTTGGCGGCCTTGTAGGCGGCGGAGAGCGGGAAGGGGTGCTGCACGCCGGTGTCGTCGATGCCCCACGGCGTGCGGGCGGCGAAGGCCAGCTCGGGCGCCGCGTCGGAGGGGCGGTCGGTGGCCGCGAGCGGGGCGTCGCCGGCGGTGAAGCCGGCGAGGTCCAGGGTCGCGTTGCGCGGGATGGGGGCGGCGGTCGCCTCGGCACTGGCGCTCGAGCGGCCCCTGCCGTGCATGCGGGCCTCGCTCCCGGAGGCGTCGCCCTGCGCGTCGGCGTCGGCGTGCCCCTTGGCGGGCAGCGGCGGGAGGTGGGCCTCCAGGCGGACCGGGTAGGGGACACTGGGGGCGAACCAGGCGGAGAGGGTGCCGTTGAGCGCGTCGGCGTCGAAGCGGATGGCCTGCACGCCATTGACCGTCTCGACGGCCCGGGCGGTGAAGAGGACGCCGGCCGGGAGGTCGAGGAGGCCGCCGCCGGCCTCGCAGGCGCCGAACAGCTCGATGGGCGCGGCGAGGCTCACGTTGGCGCCCTGCAGCGCGTTCGCGGCCAGGCAGGAGGGCGCGGGGCCGTAGGTGACCTCCTGGAACGCCTCGTTGGCGCGGCTGACGGAGGCGCCGATGCCCGCCACGAGGCCGTAGTTGGTGTAGGTGTGGTTGCCGGTGAAGCCCCAGCCGGACTGGAGGACTTCCTGCGTCCCGGCCAGCACCCACGCGGAGGTGGAGATGGACGGCCAAGCTTGGGCGTCGGAGTCGGTCTCGTCGGTCTCGGTTCCCCTGCCGTCCGTGCGCTCCCCACCGACGGAGGCCACGGTGACACCATAGGTGTGGGGCTCGAACGAGAGGCCGCTCAGGACGAGCTGGTTGGCGGTGTGCAGGGAGCCGTCGGTGCCGCGCGCCTGGCCGCTGCCCGCCCAGCGCAGCGCCGCGAAGGGCACCGGCTCGTCCGCCTTGAGGTCGTCCCCACCGCCGACGGGCCAGCCCGCGCCGAGCGTGGCGTTGTAGTGCCGGCGTCGCCCAGGTGCCGCTCCGCCACGCCGAACCACTGCGGCAGGGCGGGCTCCGCGTCGCCGGCCGCCGCGGTGACGACGAGGGCGCCCAGCACGAGGCTGGAGACGAGGCTGAGGGCGAAGGCCGGGACGAGACGGCGGGTCATGGTCTGCGGGGACCGCATGGGGAGCACCGGGTGGGGAGCGGCCCCGACGCCATATAAGGCGGGAGGTGAGGTTCTCGAATCGGGGCGCGCATCCCTGGGAAAGGCGTCGAATCCTCGGGCGGTGCCTCAGGCGGCCGTCGCCGCCGCGTCGACCGGGTGCAGGCGCACCGCGCGGCCGTCGCGCAGGCCGGTCAGCAGCCCCGCCGCCTGCAGCCGCTGCACGTGGTAGGTCACGGTCGAGGGCTGCAGGCCGCAGCGGGCCGCCACGTCGGCGCTGGAGAGGCCCGGCTGCTGCCGCACCAGCTCCAGGATGCGGCGCGCGCCGTCGGCCTTGAGCGCCGAGGCGGCCTCCGCGGAGCCGGCGGGGACGTGCGCGCCGAGGAAGTAGAGCGTGTAGCCGCCGGCGGGGCGCGCCACGACCTGGCCGCCGCGGCGCAGGGTCTCGAGGTGATGCACCAGCGAGCCGTTGGGGAGGCCGGTGCGGCGTGCCATCTCCTTGAAGTGGATGCCGGGCTGCGCCTCGATGAGCTGGAGGAGCTGCTGGCGCGCAGGGTGGGCCAGCACCTCGGGCTGCTTGAGGCGCGAGAACAGGCCGAGGCCGCCCTTGGCCAGCGGCCACAGGTAGTAGAGCAGGCCGACGGCGACCGCCGCGGCGCCCACGCCCGCCGCCTGCTCCGGGGTGGGGACCCAGGCGGTGAGGGTCGCGGCCGGGCGCACCCCGCTGCTGGCCGGGACGCTGGACGGGGTGAGCGCCGGGGCGGGGGCGACGCCGGTGCGCTGGTCCTCCGTCAGGTACGCCTCGGTGAGCGCCTGGGTGCGGTTGTCGAAGACGTGCAGGAGGCTGGCGTGCGCGTCGCCGCTGGCGCGCAGGGTGGGCGGCGTGCTGGACTGGTCGACCTCGCTCTGGCCCGCCGAGGCGTCGGCGTGGCCCGCCCAGGTGCTGACCCAGACGCTGCGGCACTCCTTCCCCAGGACGCGGAAGCAGGTGATCTGGAAGCCCCACGCGTCGGCCCCGCGCTCGCGGTAGTCCGGCGAGGCGTAGGCCTCCCAGCGCGCCATCATCGACGCCACCGTGGGCAGCAGGTCGGGCGCCTCGGAGGGGGTCGGGAAGAGGCCAGCCCAGTACTGGCTGCCGTGCTCCACCGAGCCGGCGCTGTAGGTGGTGTTGGCTGCCGTCGCGCCCGGCAGCCCGCCGGGCAGGGGGAGCGGGACGCCGAGCGGCCCCTGCGGGCTGTCGCTGCGCTTGGCGGTGACCGCGAGCCAGGAGTCGCCGTCGGTGACGGTGAACCTCCAGGTGCGCTGCGTCCCCGCCTGGCTGGTGGCGCCGATGTCGTAGACGGCGCTGCCGAGGAAGGCGTCGGGGTGGGACTGGAGGTAGGAGCGCAGGCTGGAGAAGTTGGGGTCGTCGCGCGCGCCCCGGTAGGCGGCGGAGAGGGGGAACGGGTGGTGGACGCCGGTCTCGTCGAGGCCCCACGGCGTGGGCGGGGCGAGGACCAGGTCCGGGGCGGGGTCGTGGGGCGGCGTGGGCGCGAGGCGGGGCTGGGTGCCGGGCTGGTAGCCGGCCAGCTCCACGACGGAGGAGTAGCGCTCCTCCGGCGTGGTCCAGGCGATGCGGACCGGGTAGGGGATGCCGTTGGCGAGCCACACCGTGATGGCGCCGCCGCCGAAGTGGTAGCCGGAGTCGCCGTCGAGCAGCCCGGACCCGGAGCCGCGCACCACGGGGTCCATGCGCAGGGCAGGCAGGCCGTGCACCTCCTCCACGGCGGCGGCCTCCGCCTCCCACACGCCGACGGCCAGCAGGAGGCCGTGCAGGTCGCAGGAGCGCTGGAAGGAGACCGTGTCGCCGAGGGCGATGGTGCGGTTCTGGAAGCCGTTGAGGAACAGGCAGTCGGCGGCCGCCCCCGGCTCGAAGACGCTCTGCGTCCCGTTGGTGGTGATGGTGCGCTGCGCGAGGGTGCCGTCGCGGGTGAGGGGACCCACGCCGCCGCCGAGGGCGCTGCGCGGGACGGTGGTGTTGTCGTAGTCGACGCCGTGCACGTCGTCCTCGGTGGCCAGCAGGTCCGCCGTGCCCTGGTCGAACACCAGCGTCTCGTTGTGGCGCACCCAGACGGGGGACTCCGGGATGCCCTTCAGGTACTCGTTGTCCTCGCGCAGGCGGTTGAGGGCGACGGCCCAGCCCTGGTAAGTCCAACCCGAGGTCTGCACGCGGTCGGTGGCGTGGAGGAGGCCGTCGGCGCCGCGCTCCGGCGCGCCGGGGGCCCACTCGAACGCGAGGAAGGGGAACGCGGCCCGGCCGCCCTCGGGGTTGGGCTCGTAGCTGCCATCCAGCTCGGCCACGTAGGCGCCGCGGTCGCCCAGTTGCGGCACGGGGACGTGGACCGCGGGGCGGGCCTGCTGCTCCGTGCCGTTGCTGGCCCCGACGGCCGCGCCCAGCAGGACGGCGGTGAGGCTGGCGATCAGGAGGGCGCGGACGAGGCGGCGGGAGCCGGGCAGGCGCATGGATTCGACGACCGCACCACCATGATAAAAGGGCGGTGGAGCCCTTTTCGAAGGGTCGTCAGACCAAACCACTACAAACCACGGATTGCACGGAAGCGTGGTCCCGGCATGGCCTTCGGCGAACCGCGGATTTCGCGGATGACGCAGCAAGCACCCTCCAAGACTCTGCGTCATCCGCGGTTCGCAGAGCTTGGCCTCGAGACAAATCACGTTTCCACGGAAGACCCGGCGCCAGCTTGGTCCGTGGACTCCGTGGTTTGGGCAGGCCCTACTTGCGGACGGTGCGGGGCGCCGGGGCGGGGTCGCTTCGCCGCACCGTCGGCGCCACCGCGGCGGGCGGGCCGCGCAGGAGCGCCACGAGCGGGAACAGCAGGAACAGCACCAGGACCGCCACGCCGATGCCGAGCGGGTTGGCGAAGTTGCCCTGCTGGTCGATGGGGACGAAGGCCACCAGCAGGATGGCCAGCACGCCCGCGGCGAGGCCCAGGTAGCCGGTCCACGGGGGGGCGACGCTGTCGCGGGCCGCCAGGACGAGGGCGATGCAGCCGATGACGACGAGGGTGGCCATCCACGGGCCCTCGAAGTAGGGCGGCAGGTCGGGGATGTAGGCTTGGCCCTCCTTGCCCGTCACCGGGTTGAAGTAGAGCAGCGCCGACACCGCGAGCAACAGGAGCACGATGCCGGTGATGGTGGTGAACGTGCTGCGCTGGGTGAACAGCAGGATGGCGCACACCACGAGGAAGGCGAGCGTGAGCAGCGGGACGAACGGGCCGCTGAGCGCGAAGGCGAACAGCGCGGCCAGGGCGACGCCAACGATGCCGAGGATGGCCAAGGCCTTGGTCATGGGCCCCAATCGGGTCGCCTGCCTGAAAAGCGCGCCGGTGCCCGCTGGAGGTGGAACCCATACCTGTGCGGGCAGCCTCTGGCTCCCACGGTTGCGAAGGCCGTCCCAGGGCGTCAGCGCGGCGCGTTGGCGTCCTGCCAGTGGTCCGCCGCCGGCCCGCCCGGCAGGTTCCAGCCGCCCGGGAGGCCGGTGATGATGAGGCCGGCGCCGACGACCGTGAAGAGGGCGGCGAACGCCTCGCCGACCTGGTTGAAGATGAGGACCATGGCGAGGAAGCGGAGCGCGATGCCCAAAGCGATCCAGATGGCGATGCGGACCGTCGCGTTGGCGATGCGGGAGGCGTAGAGGCCACCGGCCACGGCGAAGCCGATGAGGCCCCAGAACAGCCACAGCGCGACGTTGATGCGGGGGAACTCGCGCACCGTGAAGAACACGAGGTAGAGCCAGAGGCCGATGAAGAGGCCGCCAACGATCATCGGGCTGGCGCGGACGTTCTGCTGCTCCATGGCCCGCCCATGCGGCGCGCCGTGGATGAAGCTTGCGAAGGTTGAAGCGGCGGCGTCCACTCGAAGGGAGTGTGGAAGCTGCCGACCTCCCCGCGGCGGCCGCGTCGGCGGGTGACGAAGCCCCCCGCGAGGGCCGTCCCGTGCGCTTGGCGCTGCTGATGGTGGCCGCCTGGCTGTGCGGCATCGTCGCCGCGCGGCTGCTGCTGGCCGGCGGCACGGGGTGGCTGCTGTTCGCGCTGCTGCTGCCCGTCCTGCTCGCGGTGATGGCGTGGCGGCTGGGCCTCGGCGTGGCGCTCCTGCTCGTGGGCTTCTTCGCGGCGGCCACGCTGGCGATGCGGGCGCTGCTCACCGCGCCGCGCATCGGCTGGAGTCTCGCCCTGCTGGTGCCGGTGCTCGGGCTGTCGGCCTTCGTGGCCCTGCGCGTCGTGCTGGCGCTGCGGGCCCCCAGGGAGAGCTAGGCCGCTGCCAGGAAGCAATCCGTCCGAGAACAGGGAAAAGAGAGGGAGAGGGAAAGAGGGGCGGCGCCGAAGCGGCTAGCGCTTCTTGGCGGCGACGGCGTTGGCCAGGAACGGCAGGCCGGTGCGGGCGTTGATGCCGACCTTCTTGCCGTCCGGCATGTCGCAGGGCTTGCCGCTGGCCGGCTTGTTGCCCTTCTTGCAGAAGAAGTAGATGACCTGCTTGCGGCCACCCTTCAGCTCGACCGCACGGGTGTGCAGGACATACTCTCCCTTCGAGGTCTTGTGTGTGTAGGGCATGATGCATCCCTCAGGGGGGATGTTGCCCATCCCCACAGGAGGCGAACGGGAGGGCGGGCATAATAACCCTGCCGGAATGCAACAGGAGGGCTCCAGGAGGGAAATGGGGGCCGTCCGGGGCCATGTTCCTCCTGGGCCCCAGGAGGGCGGAGCGGGACCCCAAAACAACGCTCCAACAGGAGAGAAATGGCGAAAGGATGTGGAGGGGAAAGAGTCGGGCTGCCGAAGTTTGGACTGCCAAAAGGTGCGCTACCCCCGTGTCATGGGACGCGCGCTCCGCCCGCCACAGGGGCTTCCGCAGAAACGGTGGAAAAAAGGGGGAAGAGTCGGGACCGCGGAGCCGCGTCGTGCGGCCTCCGCTGCGCTGCGGCCGCACAGAGCTGCTCGGGACAAACGGGGAAAGGGGGAAGAGAGTCGGGACTGCCGGATTTGAACCGGCCTACTCCAGATTTACAGTCTGGCGCCTAACCGAGCTAGACTAAGTCCCGGCGGGCTCGACTTGACTGTGGCGCCAGCGGACAGGCGTCCGCAGCAGCGGCGACAAAGGCGGCCTACTTGACCGTTTCCAGCCCAGGGGAGCGCAGCCGGCCGGCCGCCCACGCCGCAGCCACGCCGGTGGCCAGCGTCAGGACAATGAGGGGGCGCCACGCGACCTCCAGGCCGGCCAGCACGACCTGGGTGGACGGATGGAGCCAGAGCGGGCATTGCAGACAGGGGCCCTTGCCGTCCAGGTGGAGGGCAGTGGAGGCGAGCCCGACCAGAGCCGCCGCGACGCCCAAGCGCACGGCGCGGGGGCGTGCCGTGGGGTCTCCGTGCGCCACGCCGCGGGCCACGCGGGCGATCAGGAGGGCGGCGCCGGCCGCGAGCGCCAGGACGCCGGCGAACACGGTGCTCAGGAAGAACCCGAGGCCGTAGCCCCACGCGCAGCCGAAGTCGAAGCCGGAGCGGACCGGTGGGTCGATGCAGGTGCGCTCCATGTAGGCGGAGCCGAGCGCCATCCCGGCCAGGAGCGCGGCGAGCAGCAGGAGCCCCACCGCCACGCGGGGGAGCCAGCGCGCCGCGCGCACCCAGCCGAGTCCAGGGTCCGCCATGCCACGCGGAGCGCCGCGGCCGCCCAAAAGGGCTTGCCAGGCGTCGCGGCTAAATCCGGCGCGCCGGTGGCGGCGCCCATGTCCAAGACGCCCGCCGACCTGCTGTACTCCAAGAGCCACGAGTGGGTCCGCATCCAGGGCGCGACCGCCACCATCGGCATCACCGACCACGCCCAGGAGGCGCTCAACGACATCGTCTACGTCGAGCTGCCCAAGGTGGGCCAGGAGTTCGCGCTGGACGCGGAGTTCGGCGTCGTCGAGTCCGTGAAGTCGGTCTCCGACCTCTTCATGCCCGTCGCGGGCAAGGTCACCGAGGTCAACGGCAGCCTCGAGGACAAGCCGGAGACGCTCAACGAGGACCCCTACGGCGCCGGCTGGCTCGTCAAGGTCCAGCTCAAGGACCCGGCCCAGGCGAAGGCGCTGCTGAGCGCGGCGCAGTACGCGGCCATCGCTGGGCAGTGAAACGGGTTCCTCCGCTTCGCTTCGGAACCTCGTTTCACTGTGGGCCGATGCCAGGGCCCTCCAGGCCCCGGACCCCTCGGAGGAATGGGGTGGCCGCTCGCAACGGCGGGCCTCACCGGCCCGCCGGCTCCTTCCCTTGCGCGCGCCTTGCTTCGCTCGGCGCTTGCGCGGGGCCTCGGCGCGGCCACCCATGCCGGCTTGACCGCGCGCCCCTAGGCTTCTCAGGCGGGCAGTCTCCACCGTTCCGACAGTTTTTCTCCCCTTGCGGGCTCGCCGCGCCGTGCACCTGATCCCCAACCACGCGTTGGAGACCGAGATGGCGGCCGCGGCGGGGGTCCGCTCGGCCCAGGACCTCTTCGGCGACATCCCCGCCGCCCTGCGCGTGAAGGGGCTGCGCCTCTCCGTCGCCGAGCCGGAGCGCCACATGGTGCGCCGCCTGCGCGGGCTGCTGGCGCGCAACCAGTCCTACGACCGCCTCGCCATCTTCCTCGGCGGCGGCAGCAAGCCCCAGCTCGTCCCCGCGGCGGTGAAGGCGGTGGCGCACCGGCAGGAGTTCATCACCAGCTACACGCCCTACCAGCCCGAGGTGTCGCAGGGGCTCCTGCAGGCCATCTTCGAGTACCAGAGCCTGATGTGCGACATCACCCGCATGGAGGTCTCCAACGCGGGGATGTACGACTTCCCGACCGCCCTCGGCGAGGCGGCGCTGATGGCGACGCGCGCCAACGGCCGCACCCGTTTCCTGGTCCCCGAGCACATGAGCTGGGAGAAGCGCAGCGTCCTGCGCAACTACACCGTGGGCCCCGGCATCCAGGTGGACGCCTACCGCTTCGACGAGAAGACCGGCCGCGCCGACCTGGCGAGCCTGGAGGCGAAGCTGGGCCCCGACGTGAGCGGCGTCTACCTGGAGACCCCGAACCTCTTCGGCGTCTTCGAGGAGGAGGCGCGCAGGTTCGGCGAGCTGGCCAAGGCCGCGGGCGCGCTGTTCGTCATGGGCGTTGACCTCACCTCGCTCGGCGTCGCCACGCCGCCCGGCCTGCTTGGCGCCGACATCGTGGTGGCGGAGGGCTCCTGCTTCGGCGGCGCGCCCGCCCTCGGCGGCCCGCTCCTGGGCACCTTCCTCGCCACCGAGGAGCTGGTGCGCAGGATGCCGGGCCGCATCATCGGCGCCACCAAGGACGAGTCGGGCAAGCGCGGCTTCGTGATGACGCTCCAGGCCCGCGAGCAGCACATCCGCCGCAGCAAGGCCACCTCGAACATCTGCTCCAACGAGGCGCTCATCGCCAACCAGGCCGCCATCCACCTCACCATGCTGGGCCGCACCGGCCTGCGCGCGATGGGCCTGCAGAACCTTGAGGCAGGCGCGCGGCTGGAGGCGGCCCTCGCCGGCGCCGGGTTCCACAAGCGCTTCAGCGGCGCCACCTACAACGAGCTGGTGACGCGGGTCAACGAGCCCGCCCTCCTGCACGAGCGCGCGCTTGCGCACGGTGTCCACGCCGGCTGGAACCTGGAGCGCGACCTGCCGAACCTGAAGGGCTGCCTGCTCTGGGGCAGCACGCCCTTCCACGCCGAGGAGGACTACCAGAAGCTTGGGCAGGTCCTTCTGCCTCCCATCAAGGGGGTGCGCGTTTGACAGCCAGGAAGGTCACCCTTCGCACGCCGCAGCCCGGCGTCAGCCTGATGGTCATCCCGCACGACGTCCCCCTCGTCGTCGAGCAGGCCCGCCCCGGCCAGACCGGCACCAACCAGGGCCCCGCCGACGAGCGCATGGCGGCCCGCGTCCCCAAGGCGCTGCGCTTCGACCCCGGCACCGAGGGCGACTTCGGCCTCTCCGAGCCGGAGGCGGTCGCGCACTTCACCAAGCTCAGCCAGAAGAACTTCGGCAACGACACCGCGCTCTACCCGCTGGGCTCCTGCACCATGAAGCACAACCCGAAGGCGTGCGACGAGGTGGCGGGCTGGAGCTCGGTGCAGCTCCTCCACCCGGACCAGGACCCGCGCACGGTGCAGGGCAGCCTCGAGGTGTTCTGGGAGCTGGAGCGCTGGCTCGCCGAGGTCACAGGCATGGACGCGGTGTCGCTCCAGCCCGCCGCTGGCGCGCAGGGCGAGTTCCTGGGCCTGCTGGTCGCCCGCGCCTACCACGAGGGCCGCGGCGAAGGGCACCGCGACGAGGTCATCCTCCCCGACACGGCGCACGGCACGAACCCGGCCACCGCGTCGATGGCGGGCTACAAGGTGGTGGAGATTCCCTCCGGCCCCGACGGCCTCGTCGACCTCAACTCGCTCAAGGCGGCCCTGGGGCCGAAGACCGCCGCGTTCATGCTCACCAGCCCCAACACGCTCGGCATCTTCGAGAAGAACATCCAGCAGGTGCAGAAGCTGGTCCACGACGTCGGCGGCCTGCTCTACTACGACGGCGCGAACCTCAACGCCATCACCGGCCAGGTGCGCCCCGGCGACATGGGCTTCGACATCGTGCACATCAACCTGCACAAGACCTTCGCCGTGCCGCACGGCGGCGGCGGGCCGGGCGCGGGCCCCATCGGCGTGAAGCGCCGCCTGGAGCCGTTCCTCCCGGTGCCGCGCATCGTGAAGCGCAGCGACGGCCGCTTCGACGCCGAGGGCATGGAGCGCCACCCGCAGAGCGTTGGGAAAATCAAGGCCAGCTACGGCCAGAGCGCCGCCTTGGTGCGCGCCTACACCTACATGTGCATGCTCGGCGGCCCCGGCATCACGCGCGCGGCCGAGATTGCGGTGCTG
>JBHELM010000054.1:0-6610 GCA_046352715.1 Thermoplasmatota archaeon
CACCAAAGCGCTCTCCGGCAAGTGGACGGACGAGCACAGCGAGGAGATCTAGCGCGGCATCAGCATCAATCTCGGCTACGCCGACACCACGTTCTACAAGGGCACCGACAAGGAGGGCCACCCCCTCTACACCACCAAGGCCGACGACCCCCGCCTGGCGGCTCCCCCCACGAAGCTGCGCCGCGTCTCCTTCGTCGACGCCCCCGGCCACGAGACCCTGATGGCCACCATGCTCTCCGGCGCCGCCCTGATGGACGGTGCCCTCCTTCTGGTCGCCGCGAACGAAAAATGCCCGCAGCCGCAGACCAAGGAGCACCTCATGGCCCTGCAGATCGCCGGCGCCAAGAACATCGTCATCGTGCAGAACAAGATCGACCTCGTGGACGAGAAGCGTGCCCTGCAGAACTACGAGGAGATCAAGGCATTCGTCAAGGGCACCGTGGCGGCGTCGGCCCCCATCATCCCCATCTCGGCGCACCACGACGTCAACATCAGCGCCCTCCTCGAGGCCATCGAGTCCAGCATCCCGACCCCCCGACACGACCCGAAGGCCGACCCGGTCCTCCTGGTCGCCCGCTCGTTCGACATCAACAAGCCAGGCACACGCCCCGACAAGCTGCGCGGCGGTGTCATGGGCGGCAGCCTGAGCAAGGGCACCCTGCGCATCGGCGACGAGGTCGAGGTGGTGCCTGGCTTGCGCATCGAGAGCCCCGACGGGAAATCCACCTACAAGCCCCTGAAGAGCAAGATCGTCAGCCTCTTCTGCGGCACCGAGGCCGTCACGCAGGCCGGACCTGGGGGCCTCATCGCCGTCGGCACCGAACTGGACCCCAGCGTCACGAAGGCGGACAACCTCGTCGGGCGCGCGCTCGGCCTGCCCGGCAAGCTGCCCAAGACCGTCGACCGCATGACCATGCAGGTGACGCTGCTGGAGCGCGTCGTGGGCGCCGAGGACGAGGCGGCCGTCGAGCCCATCAAGGTCAAGGAGCCGCTGATGCTGAACGTCGGCACCGCCACCACCGTCGGGCTGGTGCTGAAGTCGGCCAACAACGTCGTCGAGGCCGCCCTCAAGCTGCCCGTGGCCGTCGAGCCCGGCGACCGCATCGCCGTCTCCCGCCGCGTCGGCGGCCGCTGGCGCCTCATCGGGTACGGGATCCTCAAGTGAGCGGCCCCGCCCGCCTGGGCACCGGCCGCCTGCCCGCCATCGTCCTCGACACCAACGGCATCCTGCTGCCGTTCACCGAGGGCACCGACCTGGAGGGCGAGCTGACCGGCCTGGTTGGCGCGCACACCCTGCACGTCCCCACCAGCGTCGTCGGCGAGCTCAAGCGCCTCGCCGAGGGGCACGGCGCCACCGGCCGCGCCGCCAAGATGGCCCTCCGCTTCGCCGACCGCTGCGACCTCGTGCCCACCGGGCTGATGGGGGACGACGGCATCCTCGAGGTCGCCCGCCGCCTTGGCGCCGCCGTCCTCACCAACGACCGCAAGCTGCAGGCCGAGTGCGTGCGCTCCGGGCTGCAGGTCGTCGTGGCGCGTGAGAAGGGCCGCCTCGCATGGCGAGGGTCTGCGTCCAGTTGACCCGAGCGTCCAAACCACGAATTGCACGAAAGCGCACGAAACCACGTGGCCCTTCGTGAAATTCGTGTTTGGCTGGAGTCGGGGAAAGCCTCATCCTCGCCCCGCCGCGTCGCGCCGCATGGAGCGGCTGGGCAGGGAGGAGCGCGAGGACGCCGTGCGGCGTATCCAGGCCTACTTCCGCGACGAGCGCGGCGAGGAGGTCGGCGACCTTGCAGCCGGCATCCTGCTCGACGCCATCGAGCACGACGTCGCCCCCGCCTTCTACAACCGCGGCGTGCGCGACGCCAAGGCCGTGGCCCTGCGGGCCGCCGGGGCGCTGGAGGAGGAGCTTGAGGCGCTGGAGATGCTCCGCAAGCCGCCGCGGACGAAGTGAGCGCGGCGGTCAGCGCGCGCGGGGCCGGCTACCCACCGGCTTCGGCGGGTGCGGGTAGACCCCGAGAAGGCGCCGGGCCGCGGCGCGGCGGAGCTGGCTGTCCAGCAGCAGCGGCAGCACCGTGAGGAGGCAGAACCACGCCACCGCCACCGAGGCCACCGAGCCCAGGCCGTACCAGAGGCCGAACCCGAACGCCAGGATGACCTCCAGCACCGCCACCCGCGCCTCGTTGCGCGCCGACTCCAGGAGAATCTCCGCCTGGATGGCCGGGTCCAGCTCCGACTCCCCGTAGCGGAACAGCCCCGTCAGCGGCTTGGTGGCCACACCCGACAGAGACCCTGCCCGCCGAAAAGCCCACCGGGTAGCGTCAAGAGCGGCCGCCCCCTGCCGCGCCCTGTGGAGCCGACCCGCCTCTGGTTCATGCGCCACGGCGAGGTCGAGGCCCCCTACGTCGGCGCCTTCGTCGGCAGGACGGAGGTCAACCTGTCCCCAGTGGGGCGGCACCAGGCGGAGGCGATTGCGGCTTACTTGGAGGATGCCCCTGTGGATGCGGTTGTGTCCAGCCCGCGGAAACGGGCTTTGGACACTGCCGCTCCCCTGGCCCGGGCCCGCAGCATGAAGCTGGAGGTCCGCCGCGGGTTCGCCGAGATGGACTACGGCCGCTGGGAGGGCCTGTTCTGGAAGCAGATTGAGGAGCAGGACCCTGTCGAATGCGCCGCTTGGGTGGCGGACGCTGCTGCAAGGCCGATGCCGGACGGGGAGTCCTGCGACGGGTTCTCGCTGCGGGTTCGTGATGAGCTTTCCCGGTTGTTGGAGGAGTTCACGGGCCGGACTGTCGCCGTGTTCGGGCACGCGGGGACGAACCGTGCGATTCTTGGGACGGTATTGGAGAGGCCATTCCGAGACTGCTTTACGTTTGTCCAGGACTACGGGAACGTGAACGCGGCGGCTTGGTTGCCGGGCGGTGGCGCACAGGTTGCTTTGGCGAACTTCGTGCCGGGGCCGAGGAGCGAGAAGAGCGGAGACTAGCTTTCCACGATTTCCCGGGCCTTCAACTCGTAGTCGATGGCCAGGAATCCTCCTGCAACGAGTTCATCCAGAAGTTCGATGGCGCGGCGGAGCCGCTCGGCGTCGGACACAAGGCGAACATCTTGTCGTGGGCCTTCACGTTGGTTCTGGGAGAAGTGGAATCGAACGGAGGTTGGCCTTTAGAGAAACTTTCTCGGCACCTGACCCCAAGATCGAAGTAGCGTGGAGCAATCGCCGCCTATGCGGTTGCAAACGGTCGCAGTTCGGCACGATGGCCTTCAGGACGCCCGCGAAGCAGTCTAGGAGGGTTCATCTTGCAGGCGGCACTGCAACGGTTTGGGATGCGCAGAGCGGTTCTTGTCCATGAGCGACCGCTCCTTTCTCCGCCCTTGAAATGGGCTGGCGGGAAGCGATGGCTTCTGCCTGAGCTTCAAAAACTCTGGAAAAGCAACGAACATAGGCGTCTGGTGGAGCCCTTCGTTGGCGGCATGGCGGTCGCGCTAGGGTTGCGCCCTGAACACACTCTGTTGAACGACATCAATCCCCATGTTGTGAACTTCTATCGCTGGCTAGGGCGTGGCCTAAAGCTGACTGTCCCAGGCAGCAACGATGCGGAAACCTTCTACTCGAACCGGCGACGATTCAACGAACTCGTCCTGGCCGGAAAAGGAAGCAGCAAAGAATGTGCCATGCTGTTCTACTACCTGAACCGCAATTGCTACAATGGTCTGTGTCGTTTCAACAAGAAAGGCGGATTCAACACACCGCACGGCCGCTACGTTCGGCCACAATACATCGAGGATTTGACCGCCTACAAAATGGCCTTACTTGGTTGGGAGATGGAGTGTGGGGACTTTGACAGGCTGGAATTGCGGCCAGAGGACCTGATCTACGCCGACCCGCCATACGACAACGCGTTCACGGATTACGCGGCAGGAGGATTCCGGTGGGAGGACCAGGTGCGCCTTGCCAACTGGCTTGCCGGGCACAAAGGGCCGGTCATTGCGAGCAACCATGCGACGCCCCGGGTCGTCGCCCTCTACAGGGAACGCGGTTTCAAGGTACGAACATTGGACGCTCCACGCATGATTAGCTCCAGCGGGGATCGCACTCCTGCCAAGGAGATGCTGGCAACGCGCGGGATCTGAGACCGAAGATTCTATGCACTAGGCCGTACGCTCTATGAAACGTGGTTCCACGCAACCCCCGCACAGGATGGGTGCTGGAGCAGATGATGTTCCCTGCCTTGGAGCAGGGTGGCTATGAGGCGACAGGACAACAGGTCATTGGTCTGAAGCCCCACGGCCGCAAGCACAAGGTTGACACGATTGCGACCAAGAACAGGCAATCTATCCTCATTAGCCAGAAATGGCAGCAGAGCGGAGGGACAGCCGAGGAAAAAGTGGCCTTCGAGGTCATCTGTCTAGCGGATGCAATCAAGAAATCCAACGGCAAGTTTTCCAAGGCCATCGTGGTCCTGGGCGGCGATGGTTGGACTCTTCGGGATTGGTATGTGAATGGTGGGCTCAAGTCGCATATCGTTGACCATGCACTTGTCGAGGTATTGACGTTGGAACAATTCGTGGCGCGTGCGAACAAAGGAAAACTCTGAATTTGCTCACTTAAGGAGCGCCGACGCCAGGATTTGAACCTGGGGACCCTCGCGGGCGGCGGTTTTCAAGACCGCTGCTCTACCGGACTAAGCGACGTCGGCATCCGGTGACGTTCCCGCGTCCCCGGTGCGTTCGCTTGCAAGGGCCTTGCCTTCTTGAGCGCTCGGGGCGGGCCTCAAAAGAATCCCCTCCTCCGTCTCCAGTTGCTCGACAGGCCCGTCCAAGAGCAGCCGGTACTCAGGGCGAATCGTAAGGCGGCCGCGGGAGTCCAGGATTGAGTAGGGCAGCACAGTTCACCCAGGAGGCGGCAAACGTTGAGGATTCTCTCTAGAGGTCAGCGAATCCACAGGAGTTCCCGCGAATCAAGCCTCATAACCGCCAGGCAGGGTCCGGCAAGCGTGCAGTCGACGGTCCAGGACCTCATCGCGCAGGCGCACCGGGTTGACCACCCTCACCTCCACGGCGACGTCTGGCCAGCCTTCGACCTCGGCGTGGACGGCATCGGCGACCTGCTGGAGCGCCGCGCTCGCGAGGCGCCGGAGAAGCCGTTCCTGGTCTTCTACGACGACGACGCGCGCACCCGCAGCGACTGGTCGCGGCAGGAGTTCGTCGTCCAGGTCCGCCGCGCCGCAAAAGTCATGCAGGACCTCGGCCTCTTGGCGGGGGACCGCATCGCGACGGCGGACGAGTTCAACCACGAGGACACCCTCGTCACGCTCTGCGCCGCGTGGTCGTCGGGCATCACGGTGGCGCCGCTCAACCTGAAGGAGGACGACGAGCGGCTGCACTATATCATGGGCCACGCCGGGGTGAAGGCTCTCTTCGTGCGCGACGCCTACGCCAAGCGGGTCGGCCCCATCGCCCGCAAGGCCGGCGCCGCCACCGTGGTCGCGTTCGGGGAGTCGTGCGAGCGCGGCTTCTACGACGCCGAATTCGGCGAGATGGCCTACACCGTCCAGGATGAGTTTGGCCTTCCCCCGCAGCGGCTCGACACGCCGGCGCTCATCGTCTACACCTCCGGCACCACGGGGAACCCCAAGGGCGTCGTGCTGACCCACGAGATGCTCTACGACGCGCACGGCATCGCCCTCCACCACGGCTTCGGCGAGGGGGACGTCTTCATGACGGCCATGCCGCTGTTCCACGTCAACGCCATCGTCACGACCTGCCTGACGGCCCTCTGGTGCGGCGCCACCGTCGTCCTCAACCGCAAGTGGAAGCCCGCCCTGTTCTGGTCCCGCGCCTACGCCGAGAACGTGAGCGCCACCTCCGTCGTCCCCGCGATGCTGAAGGCGCTCACCGACGTCGGCGAGGACCTGGCGCAGTACCCCGGCCTCCGCGACCGCTTCCGCACCGTCATCTGCGGCGCGGGGCAGCTTTACGTCGACGTCGCGGAGGGCTTCACTGCCAAGTTCGGCCTCCGCATCGCGCACGGCTGGGGCATGAGCGAGACGACCTGCTACTCCTGCTTCCTCCCGTCGGGGCTGACGGACCAGGAGCACCAAGCCGCCATCGCGTTCCACGGCTTCCCCAGCATCGGCGTCCCCATCGTCCACAACCAGATGGGCATCCTCGACCCGAAGACGGGCAAGCCCAAGCCGGCCGGGAAGCTCGGCCAGCCGGTCCCGCACGATTGCTGGGGGGAAATCGTGGTGTCGGGCCGCAACCTGATGAAGGAGTATTTCCACAACGAGGAGGCGAACGCCAAGACGTTCCAGTTCGGCGTCCTGCAGACCGGCGACGAGGGGTTCATGGCCTTGGACGGCAAGGGCCGCCCCTTCTTCTTCATCGTCGGCCGCATCAAGGAGCTCATCGAGCGCGGCGGCGAGATGTTCAGCACCTTCGAGATTGACACCCTCTTGAGGCAGGTTCCCGGCGTGGAGAACGCGCTCGCCTACGGCTTCAAGTCGCAGAAGCTTGGCCAAGAGATTGGCGCCGTCATCGAGCGCAGGCCCGGCGTCACCGAGGCGCAGCTCGGCGAGGCCACCGTGCAGGCGTGGTTCAAGCGCAGAGGCGT
>JBHELM010000055.1:0-3232 GCA_046352715.1 Thermoplasmatota archaeon
AGAAGATGCGCGGGCGCATCATGTACCACGAGCTGACCCCGGCCGCGCCCGGCGAGCTGCCGTACGTCATCGAGGACATCGTGCGCGCCGACCCCGCCCGCTTCCTCAAGTTCTTCAACGACGCCCCCAGCATCTCGGTGCGCTACCACGCCCTGGAGCTGCTGCCCGGCATCGGCAAGAAGTCGGTGGAGCACCTGGTGCAGGAGCGCAAGGCCCCCTTCGCGTCCCTGGAGGACCTGGAGCAGCGCGGCAAGGTGGCCAACCCGATGAAGGTCATCGTCGGCCGCATCCTGCACGAACTGCAGGACCCCACCGAGAAGTACCACATCTTCGTCCGGCCTCCCGCCCAGGAGCGCGACGAGTGGCGCGGTCCGCGCCGCAACTGATTCCCTGGAATTCCAGCGATTCGACCGCGATTCCAGTGATGGCCACAGCAGCAACGGTCGGTCGTGGCGGACGCTCCAATCCCTGCAATCGCAGCGGACCCCACTGAACTTCCAGGAGTCGCTGCGCTTCCCGGAAGCGGCCTGACAAATAGGCGGTCGCCCATCGCACCGCAGCCATGCCCATCCCGAAGCCCACGCTGGAGCAGGTGCTGGACCGCAGCCGGCGGCACGACTGCAGCAAGCATGGGGCCATCTGCGTCCGTATCGCCGCGGTGGCGGAGCTGCCCACCCGCTACGGCCAGTTCCAGGTCGTCGCCTACCACTCTCCCAGCGACGGCAAGGAGCACGCGGCGCTGGTGCGCGGCGACGTGGTGGGCAAGAAGGGGGTCCCGGTGCGGCTGCACTCCGAGTGCCTGACGGGGGACGCCTTCGCCAGCCTGCGCTGCGACTGCCGCGAGCAACTGGAGCGCGCGATGGAGGAGATGGGGTCGATGGAGACCGGCGTCATCCTCTACCTGCGGCAGGAGGGGCGTGGCATCGGCTTCGTCAACAAGATCCGCACCTACCAGCTCCAGGAGTGGGGCTACGACACCATCCAGGCCAACGAGGCGCTGGGCTTCCGCGCCGACGAGCGCGACTACGAGATCGCCGCGCGGATGCTGGAGGAGCTCCAGGTCGCCTCCATCAAGCTGATGTCGAACAACCCCGACATGATCGCCGACCTCAAGGCGCACGGCGTCAAGGTCACGGGCCGCATCCCCATCGTCATCCCGCCCAACCCGCACAACCTGCGCTACCTGGAGACGAAGCGGGAGAAGGCGGGCCACCTGCTGCCGCCGCACGTCGCGGAGCAGGTCGACAACGCCAGCCGCACCAGCGACGACGCCTCCGCCTGAGCCCATGACGCCCGCCGCCGATCCCAGCCTCCGCCTCCGCCGCGCCGGCTTCGCCGCGGGCGCCGCGTTCCTGCTGCTCGCCACCGCCCTGCTGCTGCCGTGGTGGGTCGTCTCGAACCGGACCGGCGGGAGCCGGACGGTCCTGGAGTCCGTCTCTCCCCTCGGCGGCGACAAGGGCATCGTCCACCACTGGGCGCAGGTCACCACGGCCGTCCTGCTCGGGGTCGCCATCGTCCTGCTGTTCGTCCGGGTCACCTCGCGGGGGTGGGCGTACGAGCCGCGCGCCTGGCGCCGCGACCTCGCGCTCGCCGCCCTGTTCGTCCTGCTGGCGTTGGCGTCGGGGATGCTGTGGCCGAACGAACTGCCGTTCTGGGGCGGCCGCACCTTCCTGCTCGACAACACCACGGGGGAGGAGCTGGCCATCGTGGCCAACCCGGGCCTGGGCTGGTGGCTCGCGGCCGTGGGCGGCCTCCTGCTGGGCGGCTCCTGGTGGGCCAGCCGCTCCGAGAGATGAGGGGGAAAGGGGGCATCTCACGCGGCCGCAGGTCGTGCGGAAGTGCTTCGAGCGCAGGTTCACGTCGGACCGGGTGCGCGCCGACTGCGAGCGGGCCGGAGCTGCTCGTGGTGCAGACAGCTTGACGGTTGCTATCGCTTGGACTCAAGGGCCAGCGCCGCGTCGTGGCGGACCAGCCGCAGCCGGACGGAGTGGGGAGACGGGTCGTAGGCATCCGGCTCAGCCTCGGCAAGGTAGCTCTTGACGTGGGCGAGCGCGTGCTGCACGACGGCCTGGGCAGCCGCAGGGTCGCGGGGGAGTCCGATGGTCAGGGAAGCGGGCATGCCCGCGCCAACCTCGCCGCACCCCAAAAACCTGATTGTCGGTCTCTTTCAGAGAGGGAGAGTGCGCTCCCGACCATGAAATGGATTCCAGTTGGTTTTTGCCATCGTCCACCTGTACAATTGTTATCCAAAATCCAATGGATGATTTGTCCTACGAGTTTAGTCCATTGTTATTCTTCAATTGAAGCGCTGTTTGCAAGCCTACTTATACAATCCAGCAATGCCAATCCGACCTCAATTGAGGTCGTCGTGTTCCATGAAAACAGCCTTCATAGTCATCGTCTCCGCATTTTTGGCCAGCGGCCTCGGGATGTCCGTCACGGCCCAGCCACCCGGGAATTACTCAATCACGTTCGAGTTCCTGGTGGCCTCGTACTTCGACTTCAAGGACGGCGTCGGCATCGCCGACCCAGGTGACGAGAACAACCCGTGCACCGCCCTGCTGCTGGGCCTGCGCGGCATCCAGCCCCTGGCTGAGACCTGGGAGGTCGACCAGAACATGGGCACCAACCTGGACCCGGGGGACGCCAGTGCTCCCGATTTGACGCCCCTGGTGCCGCCCCTTGCCCCCCTGGGAGGCTGGTTGCCTAACAGCGTCGGCATCAACCTCGGCATCGCCTGCCCCATCCCTGGCTCCCCGACCCCGCCTGCGGCCCACCCGCTGTGGCTGGCCTGGAGCGGTGTCAACTGGCACAGCGCCGAGGCCGACTCGTCGACCCAGATCAGCCTGTGCACCCAGCAGACGTTCCCCAGCAGCAGCCCCGGCTGCCTTGCCATCCCGGACAACCAGATGCACCTGTGGGCCAGCGCCTGCACCAGCGCCGCGGCCGCGACCTTCGGCCACGACTACACTGACGGCAAGGGCAAGTACCTCGGCGGCGTTCCGTTCGACACGCTGGGCTTCAAGAACGACATGATCAAGTGCACTGTTCGCCGCTCGGCCAACTACACAGACACCATCCAGGATTTCACAGCCGGCGGCGCTGGCCAGACCTTTGACATCATCCGGAACGCGGCCGTCGTGCTCCCTGGCTCCGGCACCACCTACATGGCGGTCTGCTGGCAGATCACCTACCTGAACTTCTCGGACCCCCTGAACCCGACCACGAACCT
>JBHELM010000056.1:0-20237 GCA_046352715.1 Thermoplasmatota archaeon
TCGTCTCCGGCTGGCGCTGTCCCTTTGCTCCTTCTGCAAGCTTCTCTTCGGTTGCTTCGTCGTTCATTGCGTTCGTTGCTCCTTGGTCGGTATCGGGGGTCGAACCCACCAAAGAGGGACCATACCGCGGAGGCCACGGAACTCGCGGAAGACGTTTCCGTGCTCTCCGCGCCCTCCGCGGTTCGGTGGGTGCATTTTGGCCGGCCAACCGCGAAAGCCACGAACGAGGAGGAAGACGTCCTTTCGTGGGTTTCGCGGCCTTCGCGGTTTCGTGGCCCGGTAGCGGTTTTCTACGGGTCCGGTGTGGCCCCAGCGTGGACCTCCAGCCGAGCGCGGAGCACGACCTCATCCGCCAGACGGTGCGGGAGTTCGCCGAGCGCCGCCTCCGGCCCCTCGCCAAGCGCATCGACGCGACCCACCAGTGGCCCGCCGAGCTGGCGCGCGAGATGGGCGACCTCGGCCTGATGGGCATGAACTTCCCGGCGGAGCTGGGCGGCGCGGGCGCGGACATGGTGAGCTACTGCATCGCCATCGAGGAACTGAGCCGGGTCTGCGCCTCCACCGGGGTCATCGCGTCGGTCAACAACAGCCTGTCGGGCTGGCCGCTGCACACCTACGGCAACGCGGAGCAGCACGAGCGCTTCCTGCGCCCCATGCTCGCGGGCCGCAAGCTGGGCGCCTACGGCCTCACCGAGCCCAACGCCGGCAGCGACGTCGTCTCCATGCAGACCTCGGCCACCCGGTCGGGCAACGGCTGGACCCTCAACGGGCAGAAGCTCTTCATCACCAACGCCGGGCTGGCGGAGACCTACGTCGTCTTCGCGCAGACCGACAAGGCCGCCGGCCACAAGGGCCAGACGGCGTTCCTGGTCGGGAAGGGCACGCCGGGCTTCCGCGTCGGCAAGCCCGAGGAGAAGCTCGGCATCCGCGGCGCCCCCTGCTGCCCCCTCTTCTTCGAGGGCTGCGAGCTCCCGGCGGAGAACGTGCTGGGCCCGGTCGGCGAGGGGTTCAAGGTCGCCATGAAGACGCTGGACGGCGGCCGCCTCGGCATCGCCAGCCAGGCGCTCGGCATCGCGGTGGGGGCCTACGAGGCGAGCCTCGCCTACGCGCAGGAGCGCCAGCAGTTCGGCAGGCCCATCGGCAGCAACCAGGCCATCCAGTGGAAGCTGGCCGACATCGCGACCCGCATCGATGCCGCCCGCCTGCTCATCCACCGCGCCGCCCAGCTCAAGGACCTCAAGCAGCCCTACTCCAAGGAGGCCAGCATGGCCAAGGTCTACGCGTCCGAGACCGCGATGTGGGCCGCCACCGAGGCCGTGCAGGTCCACGGCGGCAACGGCTACACGAAAGACTACCCCGTCGAGCGCCACTTCCGCGACGCCAAGATCACGGAAATCTACGAGGGGACGTCGGAGATCCAGCGGATGGTCATCGCGAACAACCTGCTGAAGGGCGCGTAGCGACCGCAGGGCAGGTTGTTCACGATGTCTAGGGGGCCCCGCTGGCCGCAGGCCAATGGGGTCATCGCGAACAACCTGCTGAAGGGAGCGTAGCGGTCGCAGGCAGGGCGCCTTGGCCGCCCGGTTTGCACCCCCAAATGCTGCGTGCGCCCGGGGCCTGCGTCGACCCTCCGCAATCCGAGGCCGCCCCGCGCTTGGGGCCATCGCCTAGCCTTCTCTCCCACATTCCCTCTTCATGGCGTGCAAGCCGCCGGAGGAAAACGTTGCCCGGACGGGCGTCGCGGCGACCGATGGCCTGGCCAGGACATCCGGGTGCAACCCCTGGGGCGCAAGGGTGATTAGAGGCGAGCAGGTCCGCGCCCAAGCCCAAGGGTCCCGCCATGAGCGACGATGACTTGTCCCAGCGTGAGAAGCGGATGCAGCGCCACAAGGCGGAGAGCCGCAAGGACCTCCCCAAGGCCATGGCCAAGACCTACGGCATCTGGCTCATCGTCCTGCTCGTGCTCGGCGGCGCCGCCTACGCCATCTACGCCAGCACCACCGGCGGCCAGGAGTGCCCCGGCCACTGGCACGCCACCTTCGCGGTCTACGTCCCCGGCCCCAACGGCGCCCCGCAACTGGTCGACATGGCCAGCCCGCGCGCCCCCAACGGCAACGCCTACTACGACCTGAGCGGCGGCGCCGGGATGGGCCTCGCGGTCCACATGCACCAAAGCGGCGCCGAGAAGGGCAGCGAGGCCCTCGGCCCCACCCAGTGGCACTTCGAGCACGACGGCACCTGCGTCGGCGTCAAGAGCGCCCTGCACGCCGTCGAGATCGACGCCGGCGCGGACTCCCTCAAGCTCTACGGCGGGCACGCCCAGGCGCACCAGGACCGCACCTGGGAGGCCAACGAGACCGCGAAGCTGCGCTGGTTCGTGGAGACCCAGGTGGGCGGCAACTGGACCTGGCAGGAGCGCACCTGGAGCGAGGTCAGGTCGTACCAGCTCCCCGACGGCTCCTCCCTCCTGGTCACGTTGGGCAACTACAGCGACGCCCAGGTCAAGCAGATGGAGTCGCAGATGACGCCGCCGATCAGCCGCGCCGCCGTCACCGAGGGCATCCCCCACTAGGCGCGCCGGCCGGGCCACAGCAGGGCGCAGAGGTCCCAGACGGGCCGCACCCGGGCGTAGCGGCTGCGCAGGGCGCCCGCCATCCCCCACACGATTCCGGCGAGGCCCAGCAGCAGGAACGGCGCCGCCACGACGGCCAGGGCGTCGGCGGCGGCCGGCGCCGCCTGCCCCGCCAGCCCCAGCGCCAGCAGGAGGGCGTACAGCAACGCGACGAGGAGGCCGCCCTGCCGGGCGTGGTAGCGCGCCAGCGGGTCGTGCGGCGCCGCCCACGCCGGCACCAGGCCGAGGCCCGGCAACGGCAGGTAGGCAACCCAGGCGACGGCCTTCCCGTCCATGCCGCGTCATCGCGGCCGCAGGCATCAACCCTCGCCCCTGCGCTGCCTGCAACGGCCGATGGGGTTATGCTCCGTCCCAGGGTCCGCGCTCCCATGGACAGGAACGAGTTGGAGCGCACCGCGCGGCAACTGGTGGCGCCGGGCAAGGGCATCCTGGCGGCGGACGAGTCCACCGGCACCATCGCCAAGCGGTTCAAGGACATCGGCGTCGAGAACACCGAGGCCAACCGCCGCGACTACCGCCACCTGCTCTTCACCAGCCCCGACGTGGCCAAGGCCATCTCCGGCGTCATCCTCTACGAGGAGACGCTGCGCCAGAAGGCCGCCGACGGCACGCCGCTCGCCCAGGTGCTGCAGCGCCAGGGCATCGTCCCCGGCATCAAGGTGGACGCCGGCGCGAAGGACATGGCTGGCTTCCCCGGCGAGAAGATTACCGAGGGTCTGGACGGGCTGCGCGAGCGCCTCGCGGAGTCCCACAAGCTGGGTGCCCGCTTCACCAAGTGGCGCGCCGTCCTCACCATCGGCCCCGGCCTGCCGACCTGGGGCAACCTCCACGCCAACGCGCACGCCCTCGCCCGCTACGCAGCCCTTGCGCAGGAGGCCGGCATGGTCCCCATCGTGGAGCCCGAGGTCCTCATGGACGCGGACAACCCCATCGCGGAGTGCGAGCGCGTCACCGCCCTGGCGTGGCGCGAGGTCTTCCACGAGCTGCACCTGATGGGCGTCCACCTGCCCGGCATCCTGCTCAAGCCTGGCATGGTCATCGCCGGCAAGGCGTGCCCGCAGCAGGCGCCGCCGCGCGAGGTCGCCGAGCGCACCGTGCGACTCCTGCGCGCCCACGTTCCCCCCGCCGTGCCCGGCATCGTCTTCCTGAGCGGCGGCCAGACGCCGGAGCAGGCCACCGAGCACCTCCGCCTCATGAACACGATGGGGCCCCACCCGTGGGCGCTCTCGTTCAGCTATGGCCGCGCCCTCCAGGAGCCCGCGATGAAGGCGTGGCTGGGCAAGGCGGCCAACGTCCCCGCCGCGCAGAAGGCATTCCAGCAGGTCGCCCGCGCCAACTCGGCGGCGGCGCTGGGCAAGCAGGTGCACGAAGTCACCGCCTAGGCCTGCTTCGCCGTCGGGCCCGGGCTACTGCCGGAGGCCGCGCGCTTCCGCTGTGAAGCAGCTCTCGATGGTCGGGTGGGCCGGGTCGGGGTGGAACAGGAGGATGCGCCAGCCGCTCGGCAGGTGCGCCTCCTCGACGGCGATGGCGGGGTCCAGCTTGCGCTCGCTGCCGTTCTCGCCCGCGAGCTGGAAGTCGAACACGACGACGGTGGTGACGTTCGCGGGGATGGGGTGCTCGGGCTGCCCGGGGCCGGCGACGTACTTGGCGATGAAGGGCGCCTCCTGCTCGTGGTGCCGCATCGCGAAGAAGAGCGCCCAGTCCGTCGTGCCCGGCACCTTGTAGCTGGGGAAGTAGACCCAGGAGAGGTGGTCGGGGAAGGACCACTCGACGTGCGCCCAGGAGTACCAGGTGAGGATGGCGGTGCTCCCGGGCGGGTAGGCGTCCTGCAGCTCCTGCCACGCCGCGGCCCAGGCGTCGTGCGCCTCGGCCTCGTCCCGCACCAACCCGCGCGAGCCCTGCGCCAGGCCGGCCAGCGGGACGAGGAGGAGCACCGCGCCGAGCGCGACCCATCCCGCGCGCGCCGCCGGCCGCCACGCGGCGAGGGCGCGCAGGACAGCGTCGCCGGCGAGGGCCGCCATGGCGTAGAGGGCGGGCAGCAGCGTCAGGACGTAGCCGATGGGGCCGCGGTCCCAGCCGTCGAACACCAGCAGGTAGAACAGCGTCCCCGGCAGGAGCCACACCGCGAGCAGCAGCCCGGCGTGGCGGGGCCAGGGGCGGGCGCGGCGCCAGGCGAGCAGGGCGAGGGCGCAGGCGCCCAGCAGGAGCACCAGCCAGTCCCAATGCAGGAAATAGAGGAGGCGGTCCACGTGCTCCCGCAGCGCCGCCGCGCCGCGCAGCCAGACGCTGTCGGCGAAGACGACGTAGGCGCTCTGCAGGTCGGTGGCCCGCTTCCACGCCGCGTAGCCGCCGCTGAGGGCGACCATCGGCAGGAACCAGAGCAGCGCCGCCCCGAGCGCCGGGAGGCCCGTCCACAGCGCCCGCCGCACGGTGCGCAGGCCCGCCCAGCGCAGGCCGGGGTCCAGCAGCGGCACCAGGACGAGCGGGCCCAGGAACAGGAAGAGGCTCTGCCGGATGCCGACGGCCAGCCCCCAGGCCGCGCCGAGCAGCGCCAGGCGCAGCGGGGTGGGGCGCTGGAGGGCGCGCCAGGCCAGCAGGGCGAGCCCGGCGCTCGCGGCGGCCTCCGCGGTGTAGGAGAGGGCGACGACGCCGTTGAACACGAACGTCGGCGCGAACGAGAACAGCAGCGCCGCCGCCCCCGCGGCCCGCCGGCTGCCCCAGGCCCGCACCAGCGCGTAGAGTGCCGCGACGGCGAGCAGGCTGAACAGGGCGCTGACGAGGACGAAGGCGCCGTTGGCGTCCGGCACCCCCTTGCGCGCCAGCCAGCCGAGGAAGACGAAGACCGGGTAGCCCGGCGGGTGCGGGCGCAGGGCGGGGACGTCGTAGCGCTCGGTCGCCAGCGAGAACAGCACCGAGTCCACGGTGTAGAGGGTCCGCGACGCCCAGGCCGCGCGCACGGCGGCCGTCAGCGCGAGCAGGCCCGCCAGGGCCCAGGCGTCGCGCCGCGACCACGGGGGGGCCGGGTCCACGCCCCGCGCGACCTGCCGGCGGTTGATGGGCTTTGCCGCCCCGGGCGCGCAAGCCCTATGTGAGGCCCGCCAGTCGCCGCGCGTGGACCAGTCCGCCAGGGCCGGGCGCAGCTTCCTGCCGGCGCTGCAGTCCCTGCGCGGCCTGGCGGCGCTCTGGGTGGTGCTCTACCACCTCGACGTGGCGCTGCGCGGGGCCGGGCTGGCGATGCTGGGCATCAGCGGCATCCGCGCCGGCTGGCTCGGCGTCGACCTCTTCTTCGTCCTGTCGGCGTCCCTGCTGGGGCCGCCGTTCCTGGAGGGCCGCGCGCCGCGCTACCGGCGCTTCCTGGCCGACCGCTTCCTCCGCATCGCCCCCGCCTACTACGCGGCCGCCGCGGTGAGCGCCGCCGTCATCCTCGTCTTCTTCCGCGACCGCTGGGACCCGCTCGCGGCCTCGTTCAGCCTCGTCTTCCTCAACAACAGCACGGGGAAGCTCCTGCTCGCCCTCAACCCGGTCTTCTGGACGCTCGCGGTGGAGATGCAGTTCTACCTCCTGCTGCCGCTGCTGGCCCGCCTCTTCACCGGCCGCCGCTGGCCGTGGGGGCTGGCGCTCTGCCTCGCGGCGAGCTACCTCTTCCGCGGCCTCACCTACCAGATGGGCGGGGAGTGGATCGTCGCCAGCACCTTCTGGTTCCCCGCGTTCCTCGGCCACTTCGCCCTGGGGCTGGCGGCGGCGCGCATCCGCACCGTGCCCTGGCCCGCCCGCGCCGGCCTGCTGGGCTGCCTGCTCGTCGGCGTCCCGGTGGCGCTCTGGATCACCCCGGGCGACATCGCGTACGGCTACGACTCGCTGCCCGGGCAAATCATCGTGCGGACCGTGGCGGCGTGCGGCTTCGCGTTGATCCTGCTGGCCGCCGCGACGCCGGGGCGCATCCAGCGGGCGCTCGAGGTGCGGCCCCTGCAGGCGCTGGGCAACATGAGCTACAGCCTCTACCTCGCCCACCTGCCGGCGCAGGTGGTGGTGCAGTGGGCCGTCGGCCTCACCCCCGAGCACCGCACGCAGTACATCCTGGTGGCGGCCGCGGCCAGCCTCGTCTACGGCGCCATGCTGTACGGCCTGGTGGAGCGCCCCGCCGAGCTGCTGCGGCGCCGGCTCAAGGCGCGCGCGGTGCAGGCGTAGCGGAGGCGGCCGCGAGCGCGGCGGCAAGCTGCGCCTCCCGCCCCGGGCAGCGCTGCCCCTGGAAGATGGCGAAGCCGTCGTTCTCCCACACCTTGCAGTCGGCGTACGCCACGCGCAGGGCCTGGTTCATCGGGCGGTCGTTCTTGCCCAGCAGCGTCGCCTGCGGCCCCTCGACCGCCTTGGCCCACGTCGCCGGCGGTACCTCGATGAAGGTGTAGGCCCAGCCGGTGAAGTTGGCGGTCTCGGCGAAGGGGTAGTAGAGGTAGAACCACTCGACGTCCACCACCATCACGTCGGTGGAGCCGTCCAGGGGCAGGGCCGCGACGGGGGCATCGAGGGGGTGCCGGTAGTCCAGCGCCGCGTGCAGGTCGGGCAGCGGCAGGGAGCCGCCCTGCAGCGGCAATGCGACCGCGTTGGCGCCCACGCTCCCCGGCAGCACGGAGGAGGCCAGGAGGAGCAGGGCGAGCGCGGCGGCCCCCGCCTGCCCCACCCGCCGCCCCACCGGGGTGGCCATGCGCCGCAACGCCTCCTCCAGCGCGACCGCCGCGGCCGCCAGGGCGAGGACCTGCGGCGGCACCAGGTACCACCCCTCGACGCCGCGGTGCAGCGCCACCCCGTAGACGCCGTAGAAGAGCGGGAACACCAGCGCCCAGAACGCCAGGCGGCGGGTGCGCGGCCAGCGCAGGCCCAGCAGCACCAGGGGCAGCAGCCACGCGGAGGCGAAGAGGCCGTCCAGCAGGCCCAGCGTCGCCTTGGAGGTCGACCACCCGGGCGGGATGCCGCCGAGGCCGAAGACGCTCACCAGCAGCGGGACCGGCGCGAGCAGGCCGGCCGCCAGGTAGGCCGTGCACGCCTTGTCGAGGCGCGCGGGCCAGAGCCCCACCTCGCGGCGCCGCAGCCCCTGCGCGAGCGAGGCGAGGAACACCGCCAGGATGCCAGCCGCCGCGACCTCCTTCACCCACGCCGCGGCCAGGAACGCGGCGGCGGCGCGGCCGTGCCAGCCCCGCCCGTGCAGCAGGATGCCCGCGACGAACAGCACCGCCATGAGGGAGTCCGGGAAGGCGCGGATGCCCCACCCGACGATGCCGGGCAGCACCGCGACCGCCACCCCCACGCCGGCGCGGGCCCAGCGGCCGCCGCCCGCCTGCGCCACCAGCGCCATCGCCAGCGGCGCCAGCAGGCTCGACAGGAGCGCGTGCCACACCCGGTAGCCCAGGAAGGAGACCGCCGCGCCGGGCCAGAGCAGCAGCGAGAACAGCGGCCGCTGCCAGAAGAGCCAATGCGTGGTGGGCGTCTCGGGGTAGAGGACGTGCGGGGCGTGCGGCGACAGGCCGAGGTGGCGGGCGACGTAGAAGTGCGCCGCCTCGTCGCCGTAGACGGGGGTGCCGAGGAACCAGGCCCGCACCGCGAGCGCCAGCGCGTAGGCCGCCACGTAGGGCAGCCAGGGGCGGACGCGCGCGGCAAGGGACTCCTCCACGGCGCAGCACCGGGGGCCGGGTTGAAGCCTTTCCGCGCCGGCGCTCCGCCGAACCACGCAGGCCACGGAATGCATGGAAGCGGGTCTTCCGCGGGTTCCGCGACCTCCGCGGCCCGTCGGCGAAGCAGCGACCCAAACGGAGAAGCCTCGGTGCATGGTCCCGCGCCCCATGCACGCCAAGGAGCTCGGCCACGCCGTGTTCTACGTCCGCGACCTCGCGGCCTCGCTGCGCTTCTACCGCGACCTCCTCGGCTTCAAGGTCGTGGGCGACGCGTTCGGCGGCCAGGCCGCTGCGCTCACATCCGGCCGCACCCACCACGAACTGCTGCTCATCCAGGTGGGCGACGCGCCAGGTCCACCCCCCGGCCGGCGGCGCGGCCTCTACCACATCGGCGTCAAGGTCGGCGACTCGAAGGAGGAACTGCGCGCCGCGGTGGCGGACCTCCAGGCCGCCAAGGTGCCCATCGACGGCGCCTCCGACCACACCGTGAGCTGGAGCCTCTACGTCCGCGACCCCGACGGCAACGAGGTCGAGCTGTACTGCGACAACCCTGCCGTGGACTGGAGGAAGGACCCGGCGGCGGTGCTGGCGCCCACCAAGGCTCTCCAGCTTTGATTTCAGGGCAAGCAAAGGGCAAAACACAGATTATGTGGGCCAGTTGCCCCGGGAACACTTTGGCGGCCCTTTTGCCGCTTCCCCATGGGGCCTTGGATAGTCCGACGGCGTTCGCCCAACGAGCCGCAGATTTCGCAGTTCGATGGTTCTCTGCGTCCTCAGCGGATGGTGGCCCGAAAACTTTCAACAGACCTGCGACCCTATTGGCCGCTCATGCTCAGCCCTCGACCGCTCCGCTCGCTTCCTTCGCATCCATCGTCCCGTCGGCGGCCCCGCCGCGGGCGGAGGAAACGTGGCTCCCGAGACGGCCAGACGCAGACGCGGAGCGCCTGCCCGCTCCCTCGGAACCGCCTAAATAGCGTGAGGCATCCCCACGAGCGTGGCACGTCGAATGCGCGCACCCAAGGTCCCGGGCATCCCGGGTGCGCCCCGTCCGGTCAAGCACAACCAGGCGAACCGGAACACGAAGGAGTCCCGCCAGCGCGAGAAGCTGCTCGACACGTCGAAGGCGAACTACTTCAAGTACGACCTGCAGGACCTGCTCAAGCAGTCGCCGGTGGCGCCGGAGCTGCACAACAGCCTCATCCAGACCCTGTGGGCCAAGGGCACCCGCGACTCCACGCAGGAGGCGAAGGTGTGGCTCAACGACAAGGTGAAGGAGAAGCAGGTGGACGTGGCGACGCAGCAGAGGATCCTCGGCATCCTGGACCGCTTCTCGACCTGGCGCTGACCTTCCCGCTTGGACCGCGAAGTCCGCGAAAGCCAGGGAAACTTTCCCTTGCACGACGCGTTTCCTCAGGGTTCGCGTTCTTCGCGGTCCGGAGGGTGTGGTTTCACTCCACCCCGGGTCGGCTCCGAATACCCCGCCCGCCATCTTCCCAACATGGCCCGGATGACCCTGACCACCGGCTCCTGCCCCGTCTGTGGACAGGACGTCGCCCGCACCGTCTCGACCCACCACGGACTCGCCCTGGAGCACTACACCTGCCCCGAGCACGGCCGCATGGAGTCCGCCCCCCACCACGCCACCGTGTGCGACTGGGTCGTGGTCCCCACGATGGCCAGCCTGTCCGAGCTGCTCCAGCAACCCATCGCCGCCAGCGGGGTCGACTGGGTCCGCTGACCTCCCAATGACCGCCCGGGGGTCCAGCATCCTCCCCCAACCAGTTGGTGCCTCCCCTCGTCCCAACATCCCCGGGCGCATCCCTCTCCCGCGGGGCCGGAGTGCCGTGGTTTTGGCTTTCTTCGTCGCCACGGCCCCGCGGACCCCCTACAGAACGCCTAAGAACGGCAAGCCCGACTCGCCGCCGTGCGCGCGTTCCTCATCCTGGCCGCCCTGTCCGTCCCCCTGCTGGCCGGATGCCTCCAGCAACCCGGAGGCCCGTCGCAGCCCCTGCCTCCCGTCGCCATCGCCAACGTGAAGGTGCCCGAGGGCGCCGTGGCGGAGGCGCTCCAGGACGGCGTCGCCTTGGTCTGGAAGGCCGCCGCCATGCCATTCACCAGCAAGGTCACGCTGCCCGAGCACGCCACGATGGTCCGCCTCGTCGCCGACCCCGGCGCGGGCAAGTCCGTCGGCCTCGGGATGGCCAACGCGGAGAGCGGGCGCCGCCGCTGCAACAACCCGACGGTGCTGGACTTCGACCACCCCATCACCGGCCCCAAGTCCTGCTCCTACCTCGCCGCCATCGACGCCCCCGGCGCGGAGTGGAAGGTCGCGGCGGCGGGGTCGGGCAAGGCGGACGTCCGCGTCGAGTTCCTCGCGCGGCCCCTTGACGGGCTCGCGGCGCAGTTGGACCTGTCGCAGCTCAGCCTGCCGACCCGCAAGCTCGCGCCGACCGCCACGCAGTTCGTGCCCAGCTTCGACGGCACCAAGCTGCGCGTCGAGGTCACCCTGCCCGAGGGCCCCGGCCCGTGGCCGACCCTCATCGAGTCCTCGCCGTACCACGACGACGGCAAGCGCGCCGACCCCGCCAGCTACGCCTACTTCGTGAAGGACTGGGCGTCGCGCGGCTACGCCGTCGTGGTGGCGGACGTGCGTGGCTTCGGCGACTCCGGCGGCTGCGTCGAGGTGTGGGGCCCCAACGAGCAGAGGGACCAGGCGTTCCTCGTCGAGTGGGCCGCGCAGCAGCCTTGGAGCAGCGGCAGCGTCGGCTTCTACGGCCAGTCCTACGTCGCGACGACCCCCGTCGAGGCCGCCGTGCAGGCGCCGCCGCACCTCAAGGCCATCATCGCCGTGGCGCCGGTGGTGCGCAACTACGACGACTGGCACTTCGGCGGCGTCCCCAACGGCGAGAACCTCTACAGCCCCGTCGCCTACGCGGCGCTGGAGGACGCCACGGTGGCCTACCTGCTCGGCCAGGCCGGCATCCCCCCCGCCATCCCGCCCTCCCCCGAGGCGCCGCCCATCCGCGACGACCCCGTGCAGGCGCTCGCCAACCTTGGCAACGGCCTGTGCGACCCCGCCGACCTGGCGCGCCCCAACGACCCCCGCGCCCTCTACGACGCCTACTACGTGGAGCGCGACTTCGCCGCCCGCGCCAAGGACATCAAGGCCGCCGTCCTGTTCACGCACGGCTTCGAGGACGCCAACGTCAAGGCGCAGATGATCCCCGACTGGTTCAACGCCATCACCGCGCCCAAGCTCGGCCTCTTCGGCCACTGGCTGCACCAGCACCCGCCCCGCATGGACCAGGAGGTGCTGTTCCTCGCCTGGATGGACCAGTACGTCAAGGGCAAGGCGCTCGGCCTGGAGAGGCTGCCCAAGGCCGACGTAGTGGTGGACCCCATGACGCATCGCAGCACCGACGCCTGGCCGACCGCGGGCGCCGCTAATTTGACGTCCTACCCCGACCTCGCCGCCGGCAAGCTCGGCGCCGCCTCCGCCGACGGGCAGGCCACGCTGCTGCTCGACCAATCCATCGCCCTCGGCCAAGCCGCCGGGCAGCTAGGGCAGGACTTCCTCGCCTACGCCGGCGCCCCGCTCGCCGCCCCGCTGGCCCTCAGCGGCAACGGCGTCCTCCACGTCAAGGGCACCCTCGACGGCGCCGCCAACGGCTACCTCGCCGCCGACCTCTACGAGCGCGCCAAGGACGGCGACCACCTCATCACCTGGGGCGAAGTGAACCTCGCGCACAACGCTGACCACACCTCCTACACGCCCATCGCTCCCGGCCAGGTGGTCAGCACGGACCTCCCGCTGCGCCCGACGGAGCACATCTTCGCCGAAGGCTCCACGCTCGTGTTGAAGCTGCACGGCGTCGTGGCGACGAGCGACCCGACCGACCCGTTCGCGTTGAGCGACCCCTACGCCACCGGCGTCCGCTTCACGTTCATGGGCGGCGCGGATGGAGTGCGGTTGACGTTGCCGACGCTGCCATTGTCGGCGTTCGAGGCGATTCCGGTGACGGCGACGCCGTAGCCAAAACGCTCGGACGGCCGGATGGACCCTGCTGCCCACAATCCTGGACAACATCGAATCGGTTTTTTGTAGAACGAGCCTTCGGCCTCCGATGTTGAACATCGTGTCCGTCGCAGCAGCCCTCTGCGACGTTGTGGGCGCGTTCCTTTTGGCCGTTGAGGCAATGAAAATCGAGAACTTCCGAAAGCTCCGTGATCTCTACCTTGAGCCTGCTCGCCAACGAATGAACCCGACGATTGAGTTCGTGGAACCCATCCAGGGAGAAAAGGATGACTCGCGCTGGTTTGCCAGTTTTTTCATTGGTCTGTGGGCCAGCGGCGCGGGGATTCTGGCGATGGTGGTTTGGTTTTCTCCCCTTCATGTCGCCACTATCGCAGCATGGGCGCGTGAGGCCATTCTTTTCCCCGCTTGGCTGACCATTATCTTTCTAGGGATTGCTTTCTTGCTGGCCGCGCTCGTTACTGGGGCAGCAATCTACACTGGCATCGTTGGGACCATGGGTGGCATCATCCGATGGCTCGGCTGGATTGAAAAGAAAACACCCACTGGCTTTGTCGCAATCCTCGGATTCCTTTTCTTTTTGGTTGCGTTCGGACTGAAATTGGCTCGGGACGCCCGAACTTGAGCAAAAAGGGACCAACAGGATATCGCTGGCCTTGGCACCAGTTTTATCTAGGGCTTTAACTGGAAAGAAACTCATGGCCCACCCCCTCGGCGGTCCGGACCTGGTGCAGGTGCCGACGGGCGAGCGCTACGCCGGCAGCCGCCACCTCGGGGTCCTGCCGATGGGCTGCGTCCAGTGCCGCGAGGGCGCGAAGCTCGTCCTCTTCGTGACGGGCCTGTGCGACAAGGAGTGCTTCTATTGTCCAGTCTCCAGGGACAAGATGTACCGCGACGTGATGTTCGCCAACGAGCGGCCCATCCACCCCGGCAAGTGGGACGACCTCGTCGACGAGTGCGAGCTCATCGGCGCGAAGGGCGCCGGCATCACGGGCGGCGACCCGATGGTGGTGCCCGACCGCGTCGTCGAGGTCATCAAGCTCCTCAAGGCCCGCTTCGGGCCCGACTTCCACATCCACCTCTACACGAGCTGCGCGTTCGACCTCCCCTGGGTCGCGAAGCTCAAGGAAGCGGGGCTGGACGAGATCCGCTTCCACCCCGACAGCCGCGACTACGCCCGCATGGAGTCCTCCTGGCACCACCCCGCGATTGCGGAGGCGCTGCGGGTCGGGCTCACGACAACCGTGGAGATTCCCTGCATCCCAGGCAAGGCCGACGACATCCTCGCCATGGCGAGCTACCTGGAGGCGGCGGGCGCGAATGGCCTCAACATGAACGAACTGGAGTTCTCGGACCCCAACATCGCGAGCCTCAAGCGCTTCGGCTACCAGCCCGCCGACGACGAGTCGCAGCGCGTCGCCGGCAGCCGCGAGACCGCCGCGCAGGTGCTGGAGGGCTGGAAGGCGCGCCGCGCCCCCGGCTTCCGCTCGCCGTTCGCGGTCCACTTCTGCTCCAGCCCCTACAAGGACGCCATCCAGCTCATGCAGCGCTTCCGCCGCCGCGCCAGCCGCACCGCGCGCCCCTTCGAGGAGCAGACCGAGGAGGGCACCCTCGTCTACGGCGTCCTCAAGCCCACCGAGCCCGCCGAGGTGGGCGCCATCGCCGAGCGGCTGCGCGCCGACTACGAGGTCCCGATGGAGTGGGTGGCCGTGGTGGGCGACCGCATCGAGACCGCGCCCTGGGTTGCCGAGGAACTGGCCGCCGACGAGGGCGTGCTGGAGGACCTGGGCTGCACGGCGTGGCTCAGCGAGGTCCACCCAACGGCGGACCGGCTCGAAGTGGAGCGGGTTCCTTTGCCGGACAAGGATTCAGGCGAGAGCGAGCAGGCTTAGGCGAACACAGATTCTAGAGATTGTTGGGGTTCTGCTAAATCCGTATTGCCCACGCTGGGCCACTCCAGTCCATTGCCAGCCTTCGCGCAGGGACCTATGGAGTGCAAGCCGTCGCAGCAGGCGTTGCCTTGGTCGGTCCGGACGGCCGACCGGCTTCCGTTCACTGGAATAGCCTTGGCTCGGACTTCCAGGAATCAGTAGCCGATGTAGTCCGTCTGCATGTTGTCGACCCAGGTCTGGAAGGAGCGGTTGCAGTCAACGCTCTCCACCATGTGCTGCAGGAAGACCAGGTTCTCGGGGTCCTCGCCCATCTCGAGGGCGGAGTGGCAGAACATGCACTCGTCGGTCTGGAACTCCATGCCGGGGCATGGCGGCGGCGCGCGTTGGGGCTTGTGGGACAACGCTCGCGCGTGCGGGCCCGCCGCCGAACATGTCCTTGGCCGCCCCTTGGCATCGCCAGCCGTTTTAACCGTCAGCCGTTCGCCGCAGCGTGCAGAAGGCCAGCCCGGGCAAGCCCCCAGTCTACATCGGCGTGGCGTGGCCCTACGCCAACGGGCCGCTGCACCTGGGCCACGTCGCGGGCTCGCTGCTGCCGCCGGACATCTTCCGCCGCGCGATGCGGATGATGGGGCACCCGGTGCTGATGGTGTCGGGCAGCGACTGCCACGGCACGCCCATCATGATCAAGGCGGAGAAGGAGGGCAAGAGCCCCGCCGAGGTGGTGGAGCACTTCCACACCGACCACCGGCGCGCCCTGGAGCGCCTTGGCATCGGCTTCGACCTGTTCACCACCACGACGACGGCGAACCACCAGGCGGCGGTGCAGGAGATCTTCCTGGCGGCCAAGGAGATGGGCTACGTCGAGGCGCGCACCCAGAAGGCGCCCTACGACGCCATCGCCAAGCGCTTCCTGCCCGACCGCTACGTGGAGGGCACCTGCCCCCACTGTGGCCGCGCCGACGCGCGCGGCGACCAATGTGACGGCTGCGGCAAGACGCTGGACCCGCAGGACCTCAAGGAGCCCAAGTCGAAGCTCAACCCCGGCAACCCCATCACGTTCCGCGACACGGAGCACTTCTTCTTCCTGCTCTCCAAGCTCCAGCCCGCCCTGGAGCAGTACGTCGCCAAGACCGCGGGCCACTGGCGCGCCAACACCATCAACTTCACGCAGAACTGGCTCAAGGAGGGGTTGCAGGACCGCGCCATCACCCGCGACCTCACCTGGGGCGTCCCCATCCCGCTGCCGGGCTACGAGGACAAGCGCATCTATGTCTGGTTCGAGGCCGTGTGCGGCTACTACACGGCGAGCCTGGAGTGGGCGCAGCGGCAGGGCGAGCCGGAGGCGTGGGAGGCGTTCTGGACGGACCCGAAGGCCAAGGGCTACTACTTCCTGGGCAAGGACAACATCCCGTTCCACACCATCATTTGGCCCGCCATCCTGCTGGCCTACAACGAGAAGCGTGCCAAGGAGGGCCGCCCGGCGCTGAACCTGCCGTTCGACGTGCCGGCCAACGAGTTCCTCAACCTCGCGGGCAAGCAGTTCAGCAAGAGCCGCGGCGTCAGCATCGCGGTCCACGACATCCTCGACCGCTTCCAGGCCGACGCGGTGCGCTACTACCTCAGCATCAACATGCCGGAGGGCAAGGACGCCGACTGGGTGTGGGACGACTTCCTGAGCAAGGTCAACGACGAGCTGGTGGGCACCCTCGGCAACCTCGCCCACCGCGTCCTGAGCTTCACCCAGAAGAACGTCGGCAGCATCCCCGCCGCGCCCGCCGCGGGCGACGCGTTCGACGCCAAGGTGACGCAGGCCATCGCGGCGTGCGGCGACGACCTCGCGCTCCACCTCGGCTCCGTCCAGCTCCGCCCCGGGATGCGGCGCATCATGGCGCTCGCCGCGCAGGGCAACCAGTGGATGCAGGAGCAGCAGCCGTGGTCGAAGTTCAAGACCGACCGCGGACAGGCCGAGGCGAACCTGCACAGCCTCCTGCGCCTGCTGAAGGCCCTGAGCGTCTACATGGCGCCCTACCTCCCCACGGCGGCGCAGGACCTCTGGGCGATGCTCGGCGAGGCGGGCGACGTCCACGACCAGCCCTGGTCCGCCGCCATGGCACCGCTGCAGGCCGGCAAGCCCCTGGCCGAGCCGAAGGCTCTGTTCCGCAAGCTGGAGCCCACCGACATCCCGCAGGAGGCCCCGCAGGCCACCCCCATCGCGACGGCGCAGGCGGTCGTGTCGGCCAAGCCGAAGCCCGCCGACGACGGCAAGGTCACCCTCGACGAGTTCCAGCGCATCCAGCTCCGCCTCGCCACCGTCAAGTCCGTCGAGGCCCACCCGAAGGCGGACAAGCTCTACGTCCTGCGCCTCGACGTGGGCGACCTCGGCGAGCGCCAGGTGGTCGCCGGCCTCAAGGCCCACTACAGGCCCGAGGAGCTGGTCGGCAAGACGGTCGCGTTCGTCGCCAACCTCCAGCCGGCGATGCTGCGCGGCGTCGAGTCGCAGGGCATGGTCCTCGCCGCCGACGACGGGACCACCGTGGCCGTCCTGGAGCCGCAGCGCAAGGTGCCGCCGGGCTCGAAGATCCGCTGACCCGACCAAACCACGGATTGCACGGAATCAAGCCGAATCCGCGGACTCCGCGTCTTCCGCGGTTCGTGGAGGTGAATCTGACCGACTCGACCACGAAAGGCGCGAAGGCCAGGAAATTTTTCTATCGTTTCGCGGGCTTCGCGGTTAGGGGGGTCCGTGAAAATCCGTGGTTTGGTCGGTCAGGCGCGCGGGGCGTCGGCGAAGAACTTCGGCAGCGCCACGACGGCGGGCTCCATGCGGCTGAACCAGGACTCCCACTTCGCGAGGCGGGCCTGGGCGGCCTTGAACTCCTGCTCCTGCTCCTCGTAGACCTTGAACAGCTTGGCGAGGCGCTCCTGCTCCTTCAGCAGGTCGGCCTGGAGCTGCAGCACCGACTCCTTGGTGGCGCCGACGCTGCGCAACTCGCCCAGCTCGGCCTCCTGCCTGGCGAGGGCCTGCGTGGTGGCGCGCACCTCGCGGTTGAGGCTCTCGACCTCGATGAGCAGGACCCGGTTGCGGCGCTCGGTCTCCTCATGCTTCTCCTTGTACGCGGCGGCGTCGCGCAGGTCCGTCTGCTCGCGGCGGAGGGCGCTGATGGCCTTGTCCTGCTCGGCGACGGTGTCGAGGAGGACCGGGCGCTCGCGGCGCAACTGCTCCAGCTCGTCCTCCTGCAGCTTGTACGCCTGCCACAGCTTGGCGAGGCGCTCCTGCTCGCGGGCCAGCTCGGCGGCCGGGTCTGCGATGAGGGTCTCGGTCTCGGCCATGGGAATCGACAGGAGGCTTACTCCTATGCCTGCTTTAGGGCCTTCCGGTTGGAATCCAGGAAGGACGATGGGGCCCGAGCGCTGCGCACCGCCTTTGGCCAAGCCCGGGGTCCCATGTTCCTCCGCCCACGGCGAGGCCGGCAACGGGACGATGGATGCGAAGGACGGGGCCTGGTGTGGGCAGACACGGATTCCGCAGATTTCCGATCTCCAGCTGTGAAATCTGTGGTCGCCCTGGCTAGAAGCCACCCGAAGCTTGAAACTCAGCCGTGGACTGGAATCGCCGTGCCGCCCTGCTCCAAGTGCCCCGAGCCGGCGGTCACGTTCCTCCGCTACGCCGGGACGCACCTCTGCCGCGCCCACTTCATCGGCTCCTTTGAGCGCCGCGCCAAGGCGGAGGTCGCCAAGCAGGGCCGCATCCCGGAGGGCCGTCTCGCCGTGGCGCTTTCCGGCGGCAAGGACTCGGTGGCGGCGCTGCACTTCCTGCACAAGCTGACCAGGGACCACCCGAAGGTCGAGTTGGCGGCCATCACCATCGACGAGGGCATCGCGGGCTACCGCGACTCGGCGCTCGCCATCTGCGAGGAGGTCACGCGGCGGCTCGGTGTCCCCTGGCACGTCGTGCGGACACAGGACTTGGCCGGCTACACCATCGACCAGTACGCGGCCGGAGAGGCGGGGCCAAAGGGCGGTGCGCTCGGCGCGGCACGGCCAGCATGCGCACCCTGCGGCGTGTTCCGGCGCCTCGGCATGAACCGCCTCGCCCGCGACCTCGGCGCCGCCGCCCTCGCGACGGGCCACAACCTCGATGACCAGGCGCAGACGGTGCTGATGAACCACCTCAAGGGCGACCTGGACCGCCTCGCCCGCCTCGCGCCGCACACTCCCGAGGACGCCAGCCGCCACGGGGGGCTCGTGCCGCGCCTGCTGCCGTTCCGCTCCATCCCCGAGAAGGAAGTCCTGCTCTACGCGCTCTTGGAGGGGCTCCCCCTCCACGACGAGGCCGAGTGTCCCTACGCTGCGCGCAGCCACCGCTTCGCCCTGCGCGACGTCCTCATGGGGTTGGAGGAGCAGACGCCCGGCACGCGGCACGCCCTCGTCAGGGGCCACGAGCGGCTCAAGCCCATCCTCCAAGCCGCGCTGCCGCCGATTCCCGTCGCGACGTGCCCGGGGTGCGGGGAGCCGACGAGCGGGGCAAGCTGCATCCCGTGTTCCCTCAAGGCGTGACTCGACCGACGAACCGCGGAGGCCACGGAACCCGCCGAGCTTTTCTTCCATGACTTCCGCGCCCTCCGCGGTCCGGGGGTGCCACGTCAGCCAGTCAACCGCGAAAAGACGCGAAGCCCGGAAAATTTCCCTAACGTTTCGCGGGGTTCGCGGTTCGTGGACTCACACCAGGTCGCGCCGGATGCGGCTCGCCGCGTCGCGCAGGCTAAGCACGCACGCCACCACCGCGGCGAGCGCCAGCAGGCCCAGCGTCAGCAGCGCGGTGCCGTCGAGGTCGCCGGTGCCGAGCCGCGCGATGAGGTTCATCACGTCGCGGGGCAGGAACAGGCTGCCGACGGAGAGCACGATGGCGACGAGGGCGTAGGCGGCCTGGGTGGGCCCCTCGCGGCGGAGGCGGGCGGCGAGCGTGAAGCCGAGGCTGCACAGCAGCAGCGTCAGGGCGAGGCTGAGCAGCACCAGCCAGCCGAGGCCGGCCACGGGGAGGCCGTTGAGGGCGAGCAGGCCGCACCAGAGGAGGAACTGTGCTGGCGCGAGCAGCAGGGGCACCAGCATCTTGCCCAGGAGGATGCGGGGGACGGAGAGCGGCGAGGAGCGCAGCAGCAGGAGGGTGCGGTTCTGGACCTCGGACGAGAAGGCGTCGCCCGCGATGGCCCCGGAGAGGAAGACGTGCGTCATGAACAGCAGCGGCACGAGCGTGGCGTAGACGAACGGGTAGGGCACGACGCCCTGCCGGACGCTGGCGGGCAGCTCCAGGATGCGGTGCTCCAGGCGGTCCTGGCCGGCGAGGCGCACCTGATGCTCGTAGGCCTGCAGCAGGTCGCGGAACTGCGTGACGAGGAGTGTCGCCTGCAACTCCCCCTCGGGCACGAGGAGCGTCACCACCCGCGTCCCGTCGGCGGCGACCGTCTCCTGCACCATCGCCTCCAGGCGCCCCGTGTTGAAGTCGGAGAGCGAGTTGGGGGTGAAGGGCTCCAGGCGGATGTTGCGGGCGGTGCGCAGGACGGCGTCGAAGCCGCCGGGGCCCTGGTAGGAGACGTCGGCGCGCGGCTGGCTGGCGACGGAGCCGGGGTCGTAGAGGCCGAGCAGCCCGACGGTGAGGAAGGCGCTGAAGGCGGCGATGAAGAACTGCACCAGCAGCGCGACGACGATGCTCTTCTCGCGCAGGATGTCGCGCAATTCCTTCCCTGCGACGGCGAGCAGGCTCATGGATTGCCTCCAATCGAATCCGCGCATTCGTGGTTTCGCTGGCGAAGCCTCACAGGCTTCCCCCCAGCGCGACGGCGACGTTGTAGAGCGCGTGCAGCAGGACCGCAGCGAGCCAAGCCATTGTTGCCCGGCTCCGGCGGCGGCCCTTGCCCAGCCCCGCCACGGCCGCGGCCACCATGTGCAGCAGGAGCGGGCCGACCAGGAGCCAGATGGGGCCTTGGACACCCAGAAGCTGGAGCGTCGGGATGCCA
>JBHELM010000057.1:0-7442 GCA_046352715.1 Thermoplasmatota archaeon
GCGCCAAGGTCACGCTGCGCACGAAGGACGGCCGGCCGGTCGTCACCGACAACGGCAACGTCCTCCTGGATGCCAAGTGGGATGCCATCGCCGACCCGGAGGCGCTGGAGGTCGCGCTGGAGACCTTCCCCGGCGTCGTCACCTGCGGCCTCTTCCTGGGGTTGTGCCACGCGGCCTACGTCGCGGGGGAGGACGGCGTGCGCGTGCTGGCGCGCTGACGCCCGAACTGAACAAGGAAGCCTTTGCCACTCAGTTCCGCTCGTCCACAGAAGTCAACAAAAATAGAAGGAAGGAAAAGATGCCGGCGGGGGCCTCGCTCCGGCCGACGCGGAGCGGCGGCAAGAGACCCTCGCTACGCTCGGCTCTCTCGCCTTACATCTTGGTGATCATGCGGCGGTCCATCGCCGTGAGGTAGCTCACGTCGCTGCCGGCCACCAGGTCCTCGGCGAACTCCTCGGGCACCTGGATGTCGAAGGTCTCGAAGGACTCCTTGTCCATCAGTTGTGCGGTGCCGCCGTGGAAGGAGAGGAGTTGCGCCTGGCGGCGGTCGACGATGGGGATCCAGACCTTGTCGGAGACGGTGCCGAGCAGGGTGCGCTTGGCGCCGGTGAAGATGCTGCGGGCCTCGATGCGGGCCTTGGCCGCGCCGTGCTTGCCGGGCTTGGACTTCTCGATGGAGTCGATCTTGCACGGCTCGTCGTCGATCAGGACGAAGCGCCCTTCCTTCAGCTCACGGATCTCCGCCTGTTCCTTCATGGCACGACCTGGGCACGGGCACGGAGAGGGGTTGATAAACCGTTTCGGGACCGCGGGGCCGGCCGGCGCGGCGACGGAACCGCTTTGCCCAAACCGCGGAAACATCTCCGAACAAGGGGTTCGCGCCCTTCGCGGTCCGGCGGGAGGGGCGGCGACTGAAACGGTCAAATGCGCCCCCCGCGCATCGTGCCTGCCCATGCCCGACGACGACGCTGCCTCCCCGCCGTCGGACGGGCTGCGCCGGGAGCTGAACCTCTGGGGCGCGGTGTCGACGATTGTCGGCATCGTCATCGGCTCGGGCATCTTCCTCGGCGTCAACCGCGTCGCCGCCGGCGCCGGCAGCCCCTGGCTGGTCGTGGCGGTGTGGGTGCTGGGCGGCGCGCTGACGCTGATGGGCGCCCTGACCTACGCCGAGCTGGGCGCGCTGTTCCCCAAGGCGGGCGGCGAGTACGTCTTCCTCAAGGAGGGCCTCGGCTCGCTGGCGGCGTTCCTGTCGGGGTGGACGGCGTTCACCATCAACCTCGCCGGCTCCGCCGCCGCCCTCGCCGTGGTCTTCGCGGCGCAGCTCGACGCCCTCAAGCCCGCCGGCTTCGCGCGCATCGTCCTGGTGGACTGGGGCTGGCTGCGCATCGACGGCATCAAGCTCACGGCGGCGTGCCTCATCCTGTTCCTGGCCATCCTCAACTGGTTCGGCATCCGCTTCGGCGGCGACGTGCAGAAGGCGCTGACGCTGCTCAAGTACAGCCTCATCGTGCTGCTGGCGGGCGCGGCGCTGTTCTTCTTCGGCACCCCCGCCACGCCCCACGCCGGCCTGTTCGAGGACGTGGTCTACACCTACCACGCAGGCGGCGGGGCGACGGGCCCCCCCGTCACGCACACCGGCTTCGACCTCGGAGCGTTCCTCGGCCTCGCCATGGTGGCCGCCCTCTTCGCTTACGACGGCTGGACCAACGTGGTGCGCGTCGGCTCGGAGCTGCGCGACCCCGGCCGCAACCTGCCCAAGGCCATGCTCATCGGCCTCGGCTCCATCATGCTCCTCTACGTTCTGGTGAGCTTCGGCTACATGAACGTCCTGGGCTTCGCCGGCTTCGCGCAGTCGCCCAAGACCGTCGCCTCCGACGCGGCGGGCATCCTGTTCGGCGACGCCGGCCAGCGCATCGTCGCCGCCATGATTCTTGTCTCGGTCTTCGGCAGCCTCAACGGCATCACCATCTCCGGCCCCCGCGTCTACTACGCCATGAGCCGCGACCGCCTGTTCCCGCGCCTCTTCGACCAGGTGAACCGCCACCACGTCCCCAGCCGCGCCATCTGGGCCCAGGCTGCGCTCAGCGTCGTCTTCCTGTTCTTCTTCGACTTCGAGCAGCTCACCGACAACGTGGTGTTCATCTCGTTCCTGTTCTACGCCCTCGCTGCGGTGGGCCTGCTGGTGCTGCGCCGCACCCACCCCGAGATGCCGCGCCCCTACAAGGTGCCCGGCTACCCCGCAGTGCCGCTGCTGTTCATCGCCGCGAGCCTCGCCTTCGTTGGCTACCTCGCGTGGCAGCAGGCGGCCGACCTCTCGGCGAGCAACTTCAGCCGCCTCGCCGGGCTGCTCGTGGTGCTGGTGGGCATCCCGGTCTACGCCTTCTTCCGGGCGCGGCTGGTGCGCGAGGCCAGGCTCCACGGGACGCCGCTGCCGGAGCCGATGTTCGGTCCCGACCGGCGCCTGTGACGACCAAGCCACGGATTGCACGGATTCCACGGAACGAATCCGCGCCATCCGCGAAATCCGCGGTTCGGTTGGTGCAGATTCGGCCCCACGAAAACCGCGGATGACGCGGATTTCGCGGAAGGTTCGAATCCGTGTCATCCATGCAATCCGTGGTTCAGGTGGGCGTGCGCAGCCGGGCCAGCGCCAGAGTCAGCTTGGCGCACTCCCACGGCGCGGCCTCCACGGCGGTGCGGTCGCGGGTCGCGCTCTCCTCCAGCGCCTGCGTGACGACCTGCGGCGGCACCTGCAGCGCCGCGGCGAGCGAGGCGAGGCTGTGGCGGAACGTCTTGCGCTTGGCCTCCCAAGCGGCGTCGAGCACGGTGTCCAGCAGGTCCCAGTCCAGCGGCGGCGGCGCCTTGGGCGTGACCTGCACCACGACGGAGGCGACGTTGGGCGGCGGGTCGAAGTCGCTGCGTTTGAGCGGGAACAGCAGCCTCGACTTGGCGCGCAGGCCCATCTGGATGGTCAGCTTGCCGTAGGCGTCGCCGCCGGGCTCCGCCGTCAGCCGCTGCGCCAGCTCGTCCGGCATCACCAGGACGGCGCGCCCGAAGCCGTGCTCCAGCAGCCGCCGCAGCAGCGCGGGCAGGATGCGGTAGGGCGGGTTGGCGACCACGGCGTCGATGCGCCCCGGCAGCTTGACCCGCAGCGCGTCGCCCGGCACGACGGCGGTGCCGGGCCACTCCATCTGGCGCAGCGCCTCCACCAGGTCGTGCTCCCGCTCGACCGCCAAGACGGTGCCGCCAGGCTGCACGGCCGCCGCGACGCGCCGCGTGATGGAGCCACCGCCCGCGCCCACATCCAGCACCGACTCGCCGGCCTTGAGCCCGGCCGCCGCGACGACGCGGTCCAGGGCAGCCTTCGAGGTGAGGAAGTGGGCGCCCTTGCTGCGGGTCTCGGGGTCGGTGCGCCGCACAGGACGGGGAGCCACGCTACGCGTAAAGCCACCGCCTAACGCCGGACCGCGGAGGTCGCGGACCCGCGGAAGCGATGGTCTCCGCGAACTCCGCGGCCTCCGCGGTTTGTGGGAAGAAGGCGAACTACTGGGCGTCCCAGGTCCGCTGCTTTCTCCCCAACCCGCGCCACATCACCGCAAGCCACGCCGCGAGCGTGAACGCCATGAGCCACGGGCTGCCGGAGTGCAGGAGCGCGTCCGACGCCGACGGCAGGGGCGGGGGGTGCGCCGCGTCGTGCAGGAACGGCGCCGGGTGCAGGTGCGGGCCCCAGTAGTCCAGCAGCAGGTTCAGCGCGTTCCAGCCCAGGATGCCGACGGCCGCCGCCCACGCCCACGCGTCGCGGCGCAGGTCGCGCACCAGCAGCAGCGCCCCCAGCGGCATCCCCAGGTGGCTCACGAAGAGGACCGGGTTGGCGTTGCCGTGCGCCACCGAGCCCCAGGCGAAGGTGCCCATGCGCTCGGGGTAGGCGAGGAACAGGAACGTCGTCCACAGCCCGACGTAGACCATCGCCGTGAACGCCACCGCGTCCAGGAGCTTGCTGCGCCGCCGGCCGAACGCGTAGAATAGCAGGCTCGCTGACATCAGCACGACCGCCGTGGGGCTGTCCGCGATGAACGGCCACCAGCCGTAGGAGCGGAAGTGGGACGAAGACGGGTCGAACTGCCCGACGTCGTAGTAGTAATAGTAGCCGAAGCCGATGCCGATGAGGTTGGGCACCATCAGCGCCAGCGCCCACGCCCGGTTGGCCTTGAAGCGGTGGAAGAACTCCCAGGCCCGGTCCCACTCCACGCCGGCACGAGGGGGGCGCCGGGGAAAACGGTTGCCGGGGCGCAGCGGTGCCAGGCCACCCTGCCCGCGCGGGCAACGTTTCATGGCGCCACCCGCTCCCTCCGCCGGTGGGAGCGCCCGCGCACCGCATCGTCCTGCTGCGCCACGCCGAGGCCGAGGACGCCGTCGCCTCCGACCGCGCCCGCGTCCTCACCGCGAAGGGGGAGGGGCAGGCCCGCCGCATCGGCCTCGCGCTGCACGGCCAGGGCCTTGCGCCCGGCGCCGTCGTCTGCAGCCCGGCAGCACGCGCCCTCCAGACCGCCAGGCTGGCCGCCGCGGCCGCCCAGAGCCGTGTCGCCATCGAGCAGGACGAGACCCTCCACGAGGCCGGGCCCGAGGAGGTTCTGGCCTGTCTCGGGCGCCACCCGCAAGCCATCGTCTGGGTGGTCGGGCACAACCCCAGCCTCCAGGCGACCGCCCGCCTCCTCGGCGGCCTCCCCCACGCCTGGCACCTCGACAAGGGGTGCGCCGCCGTCCTCGACACGGACAGGTGGCCGCCGGACCCGGATGCCACGCGGCTCCACAGGCTGCTGGCGCCGGGCCACGGCAACTGACCCATGGGCGAAGACACGGCGCCGGCTGCCGGATACGCAAAGGGACCAAACGAGCGCAGCGAGTTTGGTCCCGACCGGAATCCGGCAGGCGTAGCCACGAATGAAGTGAGTAGCGCCGACTGCCGGATTCGAACCAGCGACCCTCAGATTAACAGTCTGATGCTCCACCAGCTAAGCTAAGTCGGCATGGGCAACCAAGGCTGCCCGTCGCGGCCGACTTGGGGGCACCGGATAAACCCTATGATGGGCGGGCCGCTTCCCAGCAACGTGGCCGCGCCCCGCTTAGGCTGAACCCGCCACGCGTTTCCTGTGGGGGTAGCCAAGCGGCCAACGGCGCCCGACTTAAGATCGGCTCCCTAGCGGTTCCCCGGTTCAAATCCGGGCCCCCACACTCGCTGCGCCCTTGCGGTGCCCCGGAAAGAAGCCGGCGCGCCCGCTGGCGCGCCGTCCCAAATCCGGGCCCCCACACCCGACCCGCCTCGCAGGTGCGGGGCTTACGTCATCTCGCCGTGCTGGCGGCCCCAGCCGGCGACCATGATCATGATGCCGAACAGGAGGAAGCCGAGCCCCTCGAAGAGGAAGAGCCAGCCGGTGGTGACGGCGTCGGTGTTGCCCTTGTCGGGGCTGAAGCCGTCGCTGAGGAAGTGGGTGTGGCCCATGGTGGCGAGGGCGGCGCCGAGGAGGGCGATGAGGATGCCGAGGCCGATGAAGATCTCGCCGAACTTGCCGGTCTGGCCGATGCCTTCCTGCAGGCCGTGGAGGCTGTGCGGGGCGGACACACCTGTTGTACGGTGCGCGGAAGCATAAGCGTGACCATCGCCTCGTCCGTGCGGGCCGCGCGTGGGCCGCGCGTGGGCCGTGCGTGGCCCGCGAAGGACGCGAATCCTGGAGGAAAACGGTGCTTCATGGCGTTCGCGCCTTTCGCGGTGGAGGGCGGCCAATCAACGGAACCGGCGGACCCAGCGCTTGCCGTCCTGCTTGAACCCGGCGGCGGCGAAGAGGCGGGAGTGGCCGCGGTGTCGGGAGCTGATGCCCATCGTGTCCCAGGGGTAGCCCTCGACCACCTTGGCGCCGTGGGCCTTGGCGTAGGCGACCCCGCCCTTCAGCAGCCGCAGCGGGACGTCGCCGCCGCGCTCGCCGCGGGGGACGAAGAAGCACAGGACCGCCCACGTCGGCTTCTCCTCGACGGCGGGCATGGTGCGGGAGCGCTCCAGCCTGGCGTAGGTCTCGCGCGGGGCGATGGAGCACCACCCCACGGGCGCGCCGCCGCGGTAGGCGAGGACGCCGACGGGAGTCCCTTCCTTGATGCACCCCTCCATCGCCTCCTTCTTCCCGGCCTTGCCCATGGTGTGCGCGTCGGCGAAGCGGTAGGGCGTGCACCAGCAGTAGTGCGGGCTGCCCTTGGCGCTGAAGAGGCGCTCGAGGTCGGGCCAGCGCTCGGGCGTCACCGGGTGGACAGCGAGGCGGCCCGGCATGGGCTCAGCGGCCGGTGAAGGCGGGGGCGCGGCGCTCGACGAAGGCGTCGAGGCCCTCCTTCTTGTCCTGGGTGGCGAACAGGAGCACGACGGAGTCCTGCTCGATGGCGAGGCCGCGCGGCAGGTCCGCCTCGAAGCCGCGGTCCAGGGACGCCTTCGCGCCTGCGACGGCCAACGGCGCCTTCTGCGCGATGGTGCGCGCCACGGCGAGCGTGTGCTCCAGGAGCTGCTCGGCCGGTAGGACGGCGTTGACGAGCCCGATGGCCTTGGCCTCCTGCGCCGACAGCGTGCGGCCGGTCAGGACGAGGTCCTTGGCGTGGCCGAGGCCGACGCGGCGGGGCAGGCGCTGCGTGCCGCCGAAGCCGGGGTGGATGCCAAGCCCGACCTCGGGCAGGCCAAGCTGCGCCTTCTCGCTCGCGAACAGCAGGTCGCCCGCCAGCGCCAGCTCGAGGCCGCCGCCGAAGGCGAAGCCGTTGATGGCCATCAGGACCGGGCAGGGCAGCGCGGCCAGGCGGTCGAGCACCTGGTGGCCCTGGCGCGTGTAGGCGGTCGCGGCGGCCACGTCCATGGCCCGCATCGCCTGGATGTCGGCGCCCGCGATGAACGCCTTGCCCTCGCCGGTCACGATGACGGCGCGCGGGCGCCGCCTCTCGACCTCGTCCAGGCACGCGTCGAGGTCGCGCAGGATGGCGGGCGAGAGGGCGTTGAGCGCCTCGGGGCGGTCGAAGGTGATGAGGCTGACGTGCGGCTCGACCGCCTCGTGGACGACGGCAGGGAGGTGCCAGGGGGTGCCCGCCGCGGCCGCGTCGGCGAGGGCCTTGGGCATGGGGAACGCCTTGCCCCACTTGTCGGAGAGCGCCTGCACCTCGGCGGCGGCCTTCTTGACGCCGAGCGCGCTCATCATGGCGAACGGCCCGTGCGCCCAGCGCAGGCCGATGGTGGCGCCGCGGTCGGTGTCGCGCATCGTGGCGACCGTCTCCTCGACCAGGTGGCACGCCACGCCGAAGACGACGCCGCGCAGCCGCGCCGCGACCGTCTCAAGCTTGGCGGGGTCCGGCGTCCCCGCGAGGTCCCAGGGCTGCTTCTTCTCCACCTGCGCCTTGAGGCTCCTGGCGGGCTCGTAGAA
>JBHELM010000058.1:0-4546 GCA_046352715.1 Thermoplasmatota archaeon
CGCTAGAAAGGCTTGGCTTCCGCTTGGCGGGCGAAGCGCGGGGCGGCGCGTGTGTGTCCGGGGAGCGACACTCGACCCGGCAAATAGGGCCGCGCACCCAGCGGGGTCGTGGACGGCCGCACCGGCTTGGGGGCCTTGGGCTTGGCGGCCCTCCTGTGGGCCACGGCCCTCGGGGCGGCCCAGGCCCCCGTCGCCTCGCTGGCCCTCTCCCCGCCCACGCTCGCGCTCACCACGCCCCCCCTCGTCCCCGGCGAGACGCGCATCGCCCACCTGACCGTCTTCAACAGCGGCGGCGAGGAGGTCGACGTCACCGCCACGGGGGCGGAGCCGGCGGGCGCCTGGATCACGGCGGTCCCCGCGGCGTTCCACCTCGGCCCCGACGGCCAGGCGGAGGTCACGCTGCGCATCGACGTCCCCCACGACGCCGCGAAGGGGCGCCACCTCGGCCGCATCGACTTCATCCCCGTTGCGTCGGCCGGCGCGGCCGGCAACCAGGTGCTCTCCGGCGTCAGCGGCCTGCTCGACATCAGCGTCGACCCCACCGCCGTCCACGACCTGGCCGTCGAGGCGATGCGCGTCGCCAACATCCACGTCGGGGAGCCGCTGCCCGTCGCGGTGGACGCGCGCAACCGCGGCAACGTGCAGGACGCCTACCGCCTCGAGGTGTCCGTGCTCGACGTCGCCCGCGCCACCGTCCACCTCCAGACCACGTTCGACGCGGCGCCCCTCACGGCGGGGGACCGCCGCACGGACACCTTCAACGCCACCGTGGACCTGCCGGAGGGGCAGTACGCCTACACCCTCACGGCCACCCTGAAGGGCTCCTCCAAGGTGCTGCGCACCGAGCAGGGCCTGTTCCAGGTGGCCGGGCCGGGCGCCAAGTTCCGGCTGGGCACGCTGCCCCTGCTCTCCGTGGCGCCCCCGGAGCCGAAGGCGGGCGAGGAGGTCCGGGTCCTGGCGCTCTTCCGCAACGAGGGGGCGCTCGACCTCACGGAGGTCCGCTTCACGGGCACGGTCCTGCGCGACGGGACGCCCGTCGCCACCCTCGAGGCCGCCCCGGTGGCGGTCGGGGCGCAGCGCAACGCCACCCTGCTCGCCGCCTACACCCCGGGCCAGGCGGGAACCTACCTGGTGCGCGGGCACGCCGTCTACGACGGCCTCGTCACCGAGGACCAGGAGGCCGCGTTCGAGGTCTCCGCCGCCGCGCCAAGCTTCCTGCACCTGCCCGGCCTCACCCTCCACCTCCCGGCGTGGCTGGGGACCCCGCTGGGCCTCCTGCTGCTGCTCGTCGGCCTGCTGGGCCTGCTCGCCCTGTGGCGCCGGGCGTTCCGCCGCGAGAAGCGCGACCCCCCGCCCGCCGAGGCCGGGCCGGGCACGCCCTCCCCCGCGTGGCTGCGCGCCCGCCCCGAGCTGGCCGCCGCCGCGCAGCCCCCCCGCGCCCAGCGCTCCTGGGGCTGGTTCCTGTTCCGCCGCGCCGCAGGGTCCCATGCCGGCCCTGCGCCGCCCCAGAAGCCCTCCAGGCCGTGGCTCGCGCGGGCCCTGACGTGGCTGCGCCGCGCGCCCCGGAACCTCCTTCGGAAGGGCAGCGGGAAGGCCACCGAGGACAAACCGGGTGGTTTAAAGGGCGTCTCAGGCGGATACTTGAACGCTCCAGTCAAGTTCAAATAGTTGACGTGCAACAGCGGGGGCTGGTCCGGCCCCTCGCGGGCCGGCACAACACTTGACAAAAGGAGACGTGACACCATGCCCCACCGCACCTTGAAACTCAAGGTCCTCTACACAACGTTGACACTGGCCGGCACCATCCTGGTCGGCCTCCCTGTCTACGCCCAGGTCTCCGGCACAGGAACGGTCGTTCCGCCGGTCAACTCGCCGCCGGTCATCTCGGCCCCCGGCGCCTCGCCCGCCTACGTCGCGTACATCGCGCTGGCGAGCACCTTCCACACCGACGTGGAGTTCGCGAACTGGGTGAGCCAGAACGCCCCCGTCCAGGTCAGCGTGGACCCCATCATCCCCCGCCCCGAGGGGGAGAGCGTCTTCGTGCAGTACCGCTTCTTCGTGACGGACGCGGACGGCAGCGCCGACATCAAGGACGCCCAGGTCCGCCTGCTGCGGCCCAACGGCAGCGTCCACACCGAGTTCGCCGCCGCCAAGCTCCTCGGCACCAGCTCCTCCATCACCAAGGAGTACTACGCCGAGTTCGAGATCAAGTCCACCGACGTGCCCGCCACGGGCGTCGAGTTCTACAAGATCGTCGTCAAGGCCGCCGACGCCGCCATCCAGGCGAGCGGCCAGGCCTACGTCGACAACACCGCGGCCCCGAAGATGTTCCAGTACGGCACGCTGCTCCTGCTGAAGGCCAGCCTGAGCACGTTCGACTTCGGCAGCCTGCAGATGGGCAGCAAGAGCACAGGCGTCCCCATGACCCTCACCAACCTGGGGAACGTCCCGCTCGACAACACGCTGCACGCCACCGACTTGGTCAAGGGCGCCACCGTCATCCCGGCGACCAAGATCTGGTACGGCCCCACGACCTCGGCGGGGGGGACGGACTTCCCCGCGGCCGGGTCGAACCCCAAGCGTGACGCCGGGTTCAACCTCGCCCCCGGCGCCAGCCGCATCGTCTACCTCGCGGTGGACGTGCCAGCGGACGCGCTGGCCGGCGTCTACACCACGACGCTGACCTTCACGGGCGCCCAGCACACCGGGGCGGCCTGCACCACCGACTGCGCGACGGTGAGCTGGAGCTGAGACCATGCATGGCACTCTTCTCCGCTTTGCCTGCCTGGCCTCCGCCTGCCTGGCCACCCTCGTGGTGGCCCCCGGCGCCGCGGCGGGCTCCTGCCCCTTCGGCACGACCCAGACTTTCAGCGGCACGCTGCTGCCGGGCGAGACCGACGCCATCCGCATCGGCATCGCCCTGCGGGCCAACACGACCTTCCAGTTCGTGCCCGCCAACCCCTTCTGGGGCCAACTGGGCCAGACGGTCTCGATGACCGTCGCCGGCAACAGCATGACGGGCACCGGGTCGCTGGCGATCACCCTCGTCCAGGCCTCCCCGGGCATCTACACCGTGCAGCTGCGCGGCCACTTCCTGGCGATGGACGGCATGGCCGCCCTCCCGTACCAGCTCATGGTCTCGCAGCGCGACTGCCAGGCCCCGTAGCGGGGCTCTTCTTCCCCCCTCTTTCCCTCTTCCCCCCTCTTCCTTCTTCCCGATTCTGTCCACAGCTTCTCGTTTCACTGGTTCATGGGTTGGTTTTTGATATGACTCCTCACCACACCGCCGGCATGGCCCGCCCCCGGCCCCTGCTCGCCTGCCTCGCCGTCCTGCTCGCCCTCGCCGCCTCGAACGTCTCCGCCGCCGCCTGCCCCCCGGAGCAGCGCCTCAGCGGCACGCTCACACCTGGCAGCGACACAGTCCTCAGCGTGACCACCACGGTCAAGGGGGACACGTACTTCATCTTCATGCCCAAATACTGCTCCGACGTGGACGGCCTCCAGACGGTCACCATGACCGTGGCCGGCGGCAGCATGACCGGCGACTGCGGCCTGGGCTTGGGCCTCGGCAACGCCAACGCGGGGACCTACACCGTGCGGCTGCACGGCGACTATCTCGACGTGGACGGCCTGGGCGCCCTGCCCTTCCAGCTCGTCGTCTACCAGAGCCGCTGCTCCGCGTAAGGACGCGGGCCCGTTCCGTTTTCCCAGTGGCCCTGAAGGCAAACGCAGGTTGCACTGAAACCTCGGGGCTTCCTGGTCCCACCACAATTGCATAGATGCCTTCCTCACGATGCACGCAGGGAAAGCATCTGTGCAGTTCGCGCTCAACCAGCAAAACGAGGTGTTCTGTTCAATCTGTGGTTCGTCGGAGACTGCAGCGACAGGTCGCTCCCCGTCGGATGCCTCCCCTACACATATAATAGAGAAATGCATGGGGCACACGCATGGCCCATCTACGACTTTTCTTGGCTAGCCTTTGCCTGACACTCCTGCTGACTGCTACGGCCGCCTCGGCAACGACGTGCCCACCGGACCAGACATTCGCGGGGACCCTGGTGGGCGGGAACACCCTCACCTTCACGGTTGCAACTACAGCGCAGGGCAACACCTATTTCCAGTTCATCCCCGACTCCTGTTTGGACTCCAATGTCTTCGCTGAGTGGGCGACCATGTATGTCAGAGGGGATTCCGTAACAACCGACTGCGTAGGCGTCTTGGCTTTCATCAATGCGCCAGCGAGAACATACACTGTGGATTTGAAAGGGGACTTCACATTCATCGGCCAAACGGTAGTCGCCAACTACCTGGCGATGCATTACCGCTTGATTGTCCACCAGTCGAGCTGCGTCTAGCACGGCATTGGGTAGGGGGCCTTGGCGTAGGTCTTGTCTCCATGCTGTACCTGAAGGGGTAACGTTGCACCGGAATCTGTCAGGATTTTGTGGACCGGCCCATGTCTGGCACGGGTTCGGGCCGCGCAACCGTTATCCCGACGCCTCCGGTTGTGGTGCCGCCCCATGGTCCTCTTCGTCGACCGCGCCGC
>JBHELM010000059.1:0-11526 GCA_046352715.1 Thermoplasmatota archaeon
GGATTGAGGCAACGGTGGTGCGAATTGTATTTGATGGTCTAAAACCCCCTACCGAAACACATACTGTTGTCCTAGGACAAACAACAGATTCGTGCTCCGTCAGCGCCGTCCCAGCCAGGCAAGCGCCCGGCAGAAGCGCACCCCCGACGCCTCCGCCAGCGCCCAGGTGCTGACGTTCCTGGTGGCCGGGGTCCTCTTCCTGGCCGCCGTCGCAGCCGTGCTCCTGACCACCCGGAACGCCGGGAAGGAGGACCGCGGCGCGGGCGAGGCCGACCAGCAGCAGAAGGCGGGGCGGCTGCTGGACCTCCTGGTGAACAGCCAGGGCATCGGCTGGGCCTCCGGCGCCGACAGCGTGGGGCGCCTCGGGGTGCGCGCCGCCAACGGGTCGGGCCTGCAGCAGTCGAGCATCGACGCCCTGCGCGGCGCCCTCTTCACCCACGCCACCAACGGCAAGGTGGACTACGCCGACGCGCGCGCCTCGCTGGCGCTGAGCGGGACGCAGGACTTCCACCTGCGCATCCATCCCGTCGCCATGGACGCCGTCTACGACGCGGCGGACAGCACCCAGCGCACCGCCTACGTCGGCCACTGGGAGAGCCTGGCGAGCCTCACCATCGCGCTCGGCACCAGCTCGGGGATGCAGGCGTCGGCGCAGGCGGCCATCAACAGCACGATGTTCAGCCAGACGGCGACCGAGCGGCTGGCGCTGCGCCACCTCGGCCTCGGCTTCAGCGACCGCGTCTTCATCAGCGTGTCCACGCCCACCATCTGGGTCGACCAGCCGCTCCTCCTCCCCGACGTGCCGCTGCTGACGGCCCTCAGCCCCCTCACGCTCATCCACGGCGACGTCTACCCCGACGTCAAGGGCTACATCGACGCCAACCTGGCCGGCCGCCTCGCCGGCTACGACCTGCTGGTGGTCGGCTCCGGTGTCGACCAGAGCAGCCTGACCGCGAACGCCGTCAAGTCCGCCATCCGCGACTGGGTCCTGGCCGGCGGCACGCTCGTCGTCCTGGGCTCGGACAAGTCGAACTACCAGTGGATGCAGCCGCTGTTCGATTCGGGCATCAAGACCGCCAACGGCGCCGCCAGCGCGCCCGACCCGTCGCACCCGCTGCTGCAGGAGCCGCACACCCTGGACTGGCCCAACTACAACGACCACAGCCTGGGCTGGGACATCAAGACGGACGGCTTCAGCGACGTCATCGTGAAGGGCGGCCAGGACGTCATGGCGGTCTCCGACGACGGCAGCCTCGGCAGCGGCCGCGTCATCCTCACCACCTACCTGCCGCGCGAGATCGCCGCCACCATGGGCCAGCAGGAGGCGGAGAACTTCCTGGAGAACATCATCCTGTTCACCGACCACAGCAACCTCTACCTGGAGTACGGCCCGACGCAGCCGACCGGCATCCCGGTGGCGGTGGCGGTGCGGCAGAGTTGGCTCTACGACCCCACGCTGGGCCAGGTGCCCATCCGCATCGAGGTCCACCTGTGGGGAGAGCCCGCGCCCTAGGTCAGGCGGTCCGCCCCAGGACGAGCCTGCCCAGCGCCGTGAGCCCCAGCAGCGCCAGGCCGAGCAGGAACAGCCCGAGCAGCGCCACGTTGGGCAGCGCGCGGTAGCCGCCCTGCCGCCGCGCCAGGGCCAGGTGCGTGAGCCACGAGAGCGAAGCCCACAGCAGGCCGCCGAGCAGGAACAGCGCCCCGGGGCCGTCCGGGTGGGCCTGCACCACGAGGGAGCCGAGGGCGACGAACCAGAGGCGCGTGAGCAGCTCGTTGGCGGCGATGCGGCCGGGGGCGCCGCGGCTCCAGCGCTGGTAGCACGCCGCGTGGGCGCCCATCAGGGCCAGCAGGACGAGGGCGTGCCCGGCGGCGTGGCTCCACGGCATCGGCTGGAGGCTTGTGGCGGCGTCGGGCACCTGCTTGAGCACGGCGGCGAGCCCGGCGTACGGGAGGGCCGCGAGCGCGATGCGATGCAGCGGGAGCCGCTCCATCAGACGCCCAGGGCCATGCGGACGAAGTCCCTGATACCCGGGCCGATGCCGACCATGATGATGGCGAAGCGCACCAGCCCGATGAGGGTGCCCTCCCGCTCGCTCTCGCGGCCGGAGGTGTCGATGGCGGAGATGACGAGCAGGCTGACGACGAACTTCACGGTGGTGAAGCCGAGGAAGGTCGGGTGCTCCGCCAGGAAGGCGATGTTGTAGTGCTGGCCCGTGTTGCGCGCGATGTCGATGAGGGCCTTGGAGAGGACGTGCTTCTCGCCGTAGCCGCCGGAGTCGATGCCGATGGCGGTGGCGAAGCCGTCGAGCATCTGGCTGAACAGCAGCAGGAGGTTGATGGGCTGGAAGAAGGCGAACCAGAAGTCGCGGCTCTTGGCCTTGCCCCTGCGCTCGGCGCGCCCCACCAGGACGAGGGCGAGCCCGAACATGAGGGCGCACACCGCGGCGGCGAGGACCGGCGCCCACAGCGCCGCCAGGACCGGGTGCTGCGGGGCCCACGGGTCGCGCACGAAGGCGAGTACGTAGGCGACACCGAGGAGGATCCAGCCGATGGAGAGGATGCTCACCAGCTCGGAGGGGTCGACGCGGCCGATGCGGCGGAAGCGGGCCACCGCCACGACGTAGGCGGCGAGGGCGAACAGGGCGACCCAGACCGGGCTGACGTAGTGGGTCACCTGGTCCCAGTGCTTCAGCCACAGGGCGAGGTAGACGAGGACCGGGATGGCGAGGATGAACCAGAGCTTCTGCAGCGCGCGGTCCAGGCCGGCGCGCGCCTCCACCTTGCGCAGGTAGTGGCCGATGGCGAGGCTCGCCACGCCCCCCGCCGCGAACATCAGGTAGATGGGCGGCGTGATGAAGAAGTACTGCAGCGGCGCGCGGAACAGGCCGGTGTCCTCCATGACGTGGAAGACGCTGCCCGCGACGACCCAGCCGGTGGCGCCCACGATGAGCTTGTTGCCCATCGGCGTGCGGGTGCGCTGCAGGAGCTGCGCGATGCCCACCAGGCAGACGCCGAGCAGGACGGCCCAGCTAATGGTGTTGACGAGGTTGTAGCCCGAGTGCGCCGCGACGCCGTGGAAGTAGAGCGTGTCCACGCCCTCGGCGTCGGCCTTGATCGGGCCCCAGTAGTAGGGCCAGACGGCTTGGTCGTAGAAGCTCGGCACCAGCTTGGCCACGAGGGCGAACAGCAGCGGCACCCCCACCAGCAGGGCGGGGACGGCCCAGCCGGGGATGCGCTCCAGCAGGTTGGCCTTGGCGGGCGCCGCGGGGGGCGCTGGCTCAGCCGGCGGCGGGGACGGGGACGCCTCCGGGGCCGGCGCGGCAGGGGTCGGGGTCCCGTCGTCGCTCATCGGTCGCGGCGGCCACGGGGGGTCCCTGCATAACCGTAGTGCCTCCGCCTCCTGCACGACCAAACCACGGATTCCATGGATGGCATGGATGCCTGGTCCGCCTGCGCTTTTCGGTTTGCCTGTGTCCTAACTCGGCAAACCGCGGATTTCGCGGATGACGCGGATTCCAGCATAGTGTCCCAGAAAGGCAACCCAAAATCCGCGCGCTCCGCGAACTCCGCGGTTCGCCGAGGGGCTGCACAGGGCCAACACCTCTCCGTGCAATCCGTGGTTTGGGGAACGGTGCGACAAACGTCAAGAGGAACGCCCCCGTCGGCCGCGCATGGGCAAGGCCCGGACGCTGGACCGCACCGACGCCATGCTCACCTTCCTGGTCATCATCTGGGGCACCGCGTTCCCCGGCGTGAAGGCGCTCCTGCAGGTGCTCGACCCGTACCAGCTCACCTGGTTCCGCTACGCGCCGTTCCCCCTCCTGTACGGCGCGTTCCTCCTGCTGCGCCGCTCGGAGGCGTTCCGGCGGGTGTCGGGCCGCGACTGGGTGCTGATGGCGCTGCTGGGCACGGTCGGCGTCATCGGCTACCACTTCCCGCTCAACTGGGGCCTGCACGACACCTCCGACGGCGTCCAGGTGACGGCCGCGACCGGCGCCATCCTGGTGGCCACCACGCCGCTGTGGACGCTGCTCATCTCCACCCTCGCCGGCCGCGAGCGCTGGCACGGCGCCACCACCGTCGGCTCCCTGGTGGCCTTCGCGGGGGTGGCGGTCGTGGTGTTCTTCGGGACGGGCCACGCCGAGTTCACCGCCGCCCGCAAGACGCTCGTCATCCTGCTGGCGCCGCTGTCGTGGGCGCTCTACTCCATCTACACCCGGCCGCTCATCCACAGGTACGGGGGGCTGTTCGTCACCGGCGTGACGCTGAGCCTCGGCACCTTCACGCTGCTGCCGCTGGCGTTCACCTACGGCGCGGCCCCGCTGCGCGCCCTCGACGCGGGCGGGTGGGCGTGGCTCGCGTTCCTGGCGCTGCTGTCGACGGCGCTGGGCTACGCGATGTGGAACCAGGCGCTCAAGCTGCGCTCCGCCAGCGCGGTGTCCGCCTACGTCTACTTCAACCCGGTCGTGGCCACCGTCGTGGGCGTCCTCTTCTTCGGTGAGCGGGTGACGCCGTTCTTCCTCCTCGGCAGCGCGCTGGTGCTGGGTGGCGTCATCCTCGTCAACCGCGCCCGGCAGGCCGCCGCGGCCATCGCCCCCGACCCCGTGCCGACGGTGGCCAAGGCGCCCGCGCCGACCGAGAAGCCTTAACGGGCGCCTCCGGGTCACGGCGGCCGTGGCGGGGCTCACGCTCGCGGACATCCAGAGGGCCGACGCCCTCCTGAAGGGCAGCGTCCGGCGCACCCCGATGAAGCGCTCCGGCACTCTGTGCGCCATGACCGGCGGCGACCTGCACCTCAAGCTGGAGAACTTCCAGCTCACGGGCTCGTTCAAGGTGCGCGGCGCGCTCAACAAGCTCCACTCGCTGACCCCCGCCGAGCGCCGCAGCGGCGTCGTCGCCGCGTCGGCCGGCAACCACGCGCAGGGGGTCGCCTACGCCGCGCGCAAGGAGGGCGTCAGGTGCGACATCTTCATGCCCGAGGAGGCGACGCTCGCCAAGGTCGTCGCCACCCGCGGCTACGGCGCCACCGTCCACCTCATCGGCAAGGACTACCAGGAGGCCTACGAGAACGCCCTCAAGTTCCAGCAGGCCAACCGCTCCACCTACGTCCACGCCTTCGACGACCCCGCCGTGATGGCCGGCCAGGGCACCCTCGGGCTGGAGATTCTCGAAGACCTGCCCGAGGTCGACACCGTGCTGGTGCCCATCGGCGGCGGCGGCCTCATCTCCGGCATCGCCACCGCGCTCAAGGGCCTCAAGCCCAGCGTCAAGGTCATTGGCGTGCAGGCCGAGGGCGCCAGCACCATCGCCCCCAGCCTCCAGAAGGGCCAGCCCATCAGCCTCGACGCCGTCGACACCATGGCGGACGGCATCGCGGTCCGCAACGTCGGCCGGCTCACCTGGGACATCATCCGCGAGCGCGTCGACCAGGTCGTCACCGTCGACGAGTCCGAGATCGCCGGCGCCATCCTGTTCCTGCTGGAGCGCACCAAGGCGGTCGTCGAGGGCGCCGGCGCCGTCACGCTCGCCGCCGCGATGAACAGGAAGGTCGACCTCGCCGGCCGCACCTCCTGCGCCCTGGTCTCCGGCGGCAACATCGACATGATGCTGGTCAGCCGCATCATCCGCATGGGCCTCGTCAAGGAGGGCCGCATCGCCGTCGTGCGCGCCACCATCAGCGACCGCCCAGGCGGCCTGGCGCAGTTCTTGACGTTGCTCGCGAAGCTGAAGGCGTCCGTCATTGACCTGCACCACGACCGCCACCGGCCAGGGATGTCGCTGAACCGGACGGGCGTCGAGGTGCATGTCGAGACGCGCGGGCCGGAGCACATCGAGGAGATCCGCCGGGTGCTTGCCGCTTCGGGGTACGATGCGGACGTGACGGCCTGACGCGCCGACCAAACCACGGATTCCACGGATGGCACGGATTGGCCCTCGGGTGATTCGTAGCCGTCGGTTCGTGAATTCGTGCAATTCGTGGTTTAGCAGGGCGGCGCTTCGACGGCCGCGAACCGCGGATTTCGCGGATGACGCGGATTCCCAGCAATCTGTGCGCCTGAGCCAACCGGTGTGCGAGTTCGCAGCACCCCCCTCAACGGCAAAACCCATGTGGCCGCTCTCCCTTGCATGGACGACATGATGCTGTCGGCCGTCATCCGCCAAGAAGGACGGACCTACACGGCGTGGACGCCAGAACTCGACGTGGCCAGCCAGGGCAAGACGGTGGAGCAGGCGCTCGCGAACCTGCGCGAAGCCGTCGAGCTCTACCTTGAGGACGAGGATGCCCCCGACCTCGGGCAGGCTCCCTTCTTCACCACGTTCGAGGTCCGCCATGGCGCCAAGGCTTCCGGTCCTGTCGGCGCGTGACGTCCTGCGCGCCCTGGGGAAAGCCGGCTTCGCAGTCGTCTCCCAGCGCGGCAGCCACATCCGCCTGAAGGGCCACCACTCGGGCAGGACCTGGATTGCCATCGTGCCCAACCACGACGAACTCACTCCCGGGACACTGGGCTCCATCCTGCGCCAGGCCGGCATGACGCGGGAGAGGTTTCTCCACCTGCTGCGCTGACCGTCCCAGCCGCCGTCCACGGCTCAATGCGACCAGGAGGTCTCGCGCGGCCCCGGCGGCGGGTAGGGTGCGCTGCCGGGTGGCCGGACGTCCGCCAACGCCACTCCCAACCCGCCCAACTCGTCGGCGAGGGCGCGGTGCCGGTCCGCGGCGTCCGCCCACGTCGCGTGCGTGCCCGGGGCGGGCCGTTTGCGTCCCCGCGCGGCGTCCTGCTCGCGCAGGTCCAGTTCGAGGTCGAGGAAGCGGAACCCGCGCAGCAGGGGCTGGTGGCCTGCGAGGAGGGCCCGGGCCCAGGCCAGCTCGCGCGGCGACGGCTCGCGGACCCTCTGCCACGGGTAGGCGAGCACGAAGCGCTCGGTGTGGACGCTGCGCCCCATCGCCTCGAAGAAGACGTCGTAGTCGGCGACCTCGCGCACGGGCCCCTGCTGGCGCGGGTGCGCGATGGCGCGGTCGAGCGGCGGCATGCCACGCACCCAGCACCACGCCTGCATCGCCGCGCAGGCGCGGTCCAGCGCGCCGACGTCCGGGTGCGCGATGCGGGCCTCGGCGTCCGCGGGCGCCAGGAGCTTTCCCTTCGCGGCGGCCTGCGCCGCCATGCCCCAGACCCGCGTGGCCGCGTCGTCCCACTCGTCGGGAGGTGGCGCGGGCACGGGTGCCTAGTTTCCCTTGAAGTTGGCCACGCGCTTCTCGACGTAGGCGGCGATGCCTTCCTTGGCGTCCTTGCTGGCGAACAGCTTGGCCTGCAGCTCACGCTCGATGGCGAGGCCGTACTCCAGGGGCACCTCGGTGCCGCTCTGGACGCTGCGCTTGATGTGGCCGGCGGCCATCGCGGCCTTGTTGGGCGGGCAGAACTGGCCAGCCCAGTCCAGGACGTCGCGGCGGAAGTCGGCCGCGTTGCCCTCCAGGATGGTGTTGACGATGCCGAGGCTGTGGGCGTCCTCGAAGCTGAGGTTGTTGCCGGTGACCATCATCTCGATGGCGCGGCTCTTGCCGATGATGCGGGCGAGGCGCTGCGTGCCGCCGGTGCCGGCCAGGACGCCGAGGTTGATCTCGGGGAGGCCGGTCTTGCCGGCGTCCTTGCGGGCGAGGCGGATGTCGGCCGCCATGGCAATCTCGAGGCCACCGCCGACGGCGTGGCCGTTGAGCGCCGCGATGACCAGCTTCGGGGTCTGCTCGAGCCGGCTGAGCGTCTCGTTGGCGTGCAGGCAGAACATGTACTTGTAGCCGGGCGTGACCTTGTTGAGCATCTGGATGCTGGCGCCCGCGCTGAAGAACTTCTCGCCGTGGCCGATGAGGACGATGACGAACACATTGTCGTCGAAGCGCGCCTTGAGGACGGCCTCGTCGATGTCGCGCATCATCTCGTGCGTGTAGGTGTTGGGGCCCTGCTGGCCTTCCTTGAGCGGGGCGCCGGCGGCGTCGGAGGCCAGCTCGATGACGGCGATGCCGTTGGGGGTGGTGCCATAGTTGACGAGCCGGTTGGCCATCGGGGCGAGCTTGAGGGCGGCCTGGGCCTGCTGCTGGGACATGGGGTTTCCACAGGGGTGCGGCCATTTGAAGGCTCCCTCCGCTGCAAGGCGAAGCCCCTTTGTGGAGGCGGTCCTGGGACGCCCCGTGCAGTGGGTGGACGCAGGGGCCCTCGCGGAGCTGCCGGAGGGCAGGCCGGTCGAGCGCTGGCTCGGCGAGCACCTCGTCCTCCTCGTGCGCTTCGGCGACGCGGTGGCCGCCACGCAGGGCCACTGCTCGCACAAGTTCACCTCCCTCGCCGACGGCGAACTTTCGGGCGGGCGCATCACCTGCCCGCTGCACGGCGCCTGCTTCGACCTGGCGACCGGTGCATCCGCCGAGGGGCAGGCGTGGGCGGGGCGGCTCCAGGTCTACCCGGTGCGGGTCGAGGGCGGGCGGGTGTTCGTCGGTCTCTGACGTTGCGCAGCCCCAAACCTCAAGCCGTGCCCTCCGTGGCCCGCCGGCCGTGAAGGACGCCCTCGCGGCCTTCTACCACCCGCACAGCCGCAAAATCGGCTGGCGCTTTGCGCAGGGGTGCCTCGTCCGCTCGGCCCCCCGGAGAGGGCTGGAGGCAGCCCCATGAAGGATGCCTTGGCTGCCTTCTACCACACGCACCGCGTGCGTCGCCCCCGCACGCCGCCCGCCGGGCCGCACGAGCCCGTCAAGCTGGTGTGCTTCGACATGGACGGCGTCCTCATCGACGTGGGCTCGTCGTGGGTCATGGTCCACAAGCACTTCGGGGTGCAGAACGAGGCGAGCCTGCGCGCCTACCTCAACGGCGAGTTCGACGACCAGGAGTTCATCCGCCGCGACGCCGCGCTCTGGCTCCGGCTCAAGCCGAAGATCCGGCGCAGCGACTTCGAGGCCATCTTCCGCGTCCCGCCGCTGATGCCCGGCGTCGAGGCCACCGTCGCCGCGCTGCGCGGGGCGGGCGTGGAGTTGGCCATCGTGTCGGGCGGCGTCGACGTGATGGCGGAGCAGGTGGCGCAACGCCTCGGCATCGCCCACGTCGCCGCCAACGGGTTCGTCTACGACGCCGAGGGACACATCACCGGCGAGGGGGTGGTGCGCACGCCGCTCAACGACAAGGCCGCGCCCGTCGTGCGCTTCGCCGGCGAGTTGGGTGTCCCGCTGCGCAACGTCGCCTGCGTGGGCAACAGCCTCCCGGACGTGGCGATGTTCGAGGTCGCGGGCCGCAGCATCGCCTTCCACCCGGAGGACGACTACACCCGCGAGCACGCCACCTGGACCGTCGAGGAGGGCCCGCTCGACCAGGTCGTCCCCCTCCTCCTGGGCACCCACCGGGCGCGGGGCGCAGGCTCATAAGCCGGGAGGGTGCCTGGAGCGCGTGCCCGGGCTGCCCATCGCCGACAACAGCGATGCGGCAACGTGCCGCGCCTGCGGCGGCCAGTGCTGCAAGACGCTGCCCGGCGCCTACCTGCCGGGGCAGTTGAGCGAGGAGCAGCTTCGGGACGGCCTCGCTTCCGGCCGGCTGGTGCTGGCGTGGTGGGACGGCGACCCGCGCCCGGAGAAGGCGTGCTTCGACGTCGACTGCGGCGGCTCCTGCCACCGCTGCACGGACGCGGAGCGGCTGCTGCGCGCCTACTACGTGCGCCCCCGCAACGCCAACTCCCGGCCGGGCGTGTTCGACGCGAGCGCACAGGGCGCCTGCACGCTGCTCGGCCCTGAGGGCTGCACGCTCTCGTTCCACGACCGGCCCGCCGGCTGCCAGAACCTGCTCGCGAACAAGGCGGAGCCCGGCAACTGCACGGAGTACGCGGTGCCCACGAAGTCGTTCAAGCACTACGCGGCGCTGGCGTGGGTGCCACACCAGGAGCGGCTGCTGCGGCTGGCGAACCGCGCATCTCCCGCCTGCTAACGCCGGTTCGTCTTGAACTTCCATTCCTCGGCGAGCCGGGGCAGCATGCGGCGGCCGCGGAACTGGCTGCGGTGGAGCGCGCCCACGAGCCGGGTGGCCTCGGCCTCGGGGACCTCGACGACGGTGATGTGGGGCAGGATGTCGATGCGGCCGACGGCGGTGGCGGGCAGCGCACCCTCGTGGATGAGCACGCCCATGACGTCGCCGGGGCGCAGGCCGTCGACGGCGCCGACCTTGAGCGAGAGGCCGATGGTGGCGCCGGGCTCCGCGGCGGAGGCCTCGGCGGGGGAGAGGCTCTGCGCCGGGGTGACCATGCGTTGCAGGGCGCGCAGGGCGACCTCGCGCACGTCGAGCCCCGACGCCTCCGCCTCGGCGAGGACGGCCCTGGCCTCGGCGCTGGGCTCGGCGGTGGCAAGGTCGGCCAGGACGCGCTGCGCCTCGGCGCGGGCCATCGCGGCGTCGGTGGGGACGTCGTAGCGCTCCACCCGGCCGGCGACGCCCTGGATGGCGTGCAGGCGGCGCATCCCGCCCGGCGGCAGCATCAGGATGGAGCGGCCCGAGCGCCCGGCGCGGCCGGTGCGGCCGATGCGGTGGATGTAGGTGTCCACGTCGGCGGCGGCCTCGTCGTGCAGCACCAGCTCGATGCCCTCGACGTCGAGGCCGCGGGCCGCCACGTCGGTGGCGATGAGGAGCTTGGTGCGGCCGCTGCGCAGCCGTTGCAGGGCGGCGTCGCGCACGGGCTGGCCCATGCCGCCGTGCAGCACCTCGGGGGAGAGGCCCTTCAGGTGCTCGCCCAGCGCCTCGACGCGGTCGCGGGTGCGGCAGAACAGCAGCGCTGCCTTGGGCTGCTCGACGGCGAGGATGCGGCGGACCGCCTCGGCGCGGTCGCTGGCCTTCACGATGGCGAAGCGCTGCTCGACCGAGGGGGCGGCGGCGCCGCGGTCGCCGGCGCGGAGGGTGACGGGGTCCTTGAGGGCGGCGCGGGCGAGGCGCTCGACGTTGGGCGCCAGCGTGGCGGTGAACAGCATCGTCTGGCGCGGCGTGGGGAGGGCGGCGACGATGGCCTCCAGCTCGCCGTGGAAACCCATGGAGAGCATCTCGTCGGCCTCGTCCAGCACCAGGATGCCGATGCCGCCGAGGTCGAGCGTGCCGCGGCCCAGGTGGTCCACGATGCGGCCCGGGGTCGCCACCAGGATGGCGTCGGGGTGATGCTTGAGGGCCCGGACCTGGTCGCCGAAGCTGGCGCCGCCGATGAGGCACACCACGTCGCCGGGGCTGCCCTTGCCGATGGCCTGCAATTCGCGCTGGACCTGCTGCGCCAGCTCGCGGGTGGGGCAGAGGACGAGGCCGCGGCGGCCCACGCGGCTGGCCTCGACGAGCGGGATGCCGAACGCGGCGGTCTTGCCGGTGCCGGTCTGCGCCTGCGCCACGAGGTCCCGTCCGGCCAGCAGGAGGGGGATGGCCTCGGCCTGCACGGGGGTGGTCTCCTCGAAGCCCATGGCCTCGAGGGCGGACAGGGTGGCGGCGTGCAGGGAAAGCTCGGAGAAGCGCATGCGGGTCCAGGGGCCGGAACAGG